>CAJJDF010000037.1 GCA_905182785.1 uncultured Flavobacteriales bacterium | reverse complement strand
AAATATACTTTAATAATATTAATAAGTGGAATTCTTCTTTCCTCTTGTAATAAAGAGACTGAAACAGATCCGGTAGTTACTACAACACCTGTCCCTACTATAACTATTAGTTTAGCTTCAGATGTGTTGCCACTTTTTAACACCTCATGTAATGGCACCTATTGCCATGGTGGTGGATCGGATGGTAAGTATTTTGATAATCATGCTAATATAACTGATGTGCCCACTGCAACTTTGTTAGGCGCAATAAATCATTCTGCTGGATTTGAAGCAATGCCAAAATCTCAAGCCAAATTAAGTCAAGGAAAAATTGATACAATTACTACTTGGATTAACGAAGGGAGTTTGGATAACTAATGATTTTTTATGAAATTAAAAACTAAAATAGTTCTAATCAGTTTTTTTTTTGTGACAGGATGTTTTGTTTTAACTTCCTTTGTAAATAATATAAAAAAAATAGAGTCTGCCGAAAAAGTTAGTGACATTCTCTATAAATTGGGAGACAAAATGTCTTTGCATTTTATTGCCAGTAACAAATTAGATTCCAACAAAGTGAACTCTGGTTACAATTTGGTTACAACTGGATTTATGAGTCCAAATTCTAAACGCCAATCCAAACATTTTGTCTGTACGAATTGTCACAACATAGGGAGAGAAGATCCCGATTTAACTCAAAGTAATCCTGAGGATAGATTAACCTATGTGGCAGAAAAAGGATTGAATTTTTTGCCAGGAACCACTTTATTTGGTCAAGTAAATAAAAAACAGTGGTATAATGGAGATTATTATAAGAAATATGGTGATTTGGTCGTTTCTTCAAGAGATACGTTAGAAAATGCAATTCAACTTTGTGCAACCGTTTGCTCGCAGGGAAGAGTATTAGATGAGAAAGAAATGGATGCAGTAATGCACTATTTCAATAGCATAGGTTACACTCTGAAAGATTTAAATCTTACCGAATTAGAAAAAACATACCTCTCAAAATCCCTTTCTTCAAATGCCTTAGATGAGGATAAAAAAGGCGCAATGAAAATTATTAAATCTAAATACTTGGATTATTCACCAGCTACTTTTATGGAGCCAATGGCATTGGATAAAAGAAGAAAAAGTATATATCCTAATCCTTTTAACGGAAAAAAAATATATGAATTGAGTTGTTTGACTTGTCATAAAGAAGGAGGTGTTACTAATTATAAATTAAGTAATGAGAAATTAACATTTAAGCATCTTGATTATTGGTCGAACACCCACAAAGTGTTTTCAGTATATGATATAACAAGAAAAGGGACTTATTCAAAAAATGGATATAAGCCTTACATGCCTAATTACACTAAAGAAAGAATGAGTAACAGGCAATTGGAAGATTTGATGGAATTTATCAGGCAAAAATCCGAAGGTATAAAGCTGAGGCAATTTGTTGGAACTCCAAGCTTTTAAAATATTACTATGAAAAAACTACTACTCTTAGCTCTTATATTTTACACGACAACTGTTTTTTCGCAAGATGAAATAGAATACACTTACAATACATTTAATTCATCTAGAGTCATCAATTCTCATTCAACAGAAATGCTTGAGAAGAGAACTATGGATTTCAGAATTGGACATAGGTTTGGAGATATTGCTGGAGCAATTGGAGGACCAGGGACTTTGTTTGGGATAGATAATTCTGCAGACATTAGCATAGGTTTAGAATACGGAATTACAAATAACCTTAACTTTGGAATTACAAGAATGAAAGGCGCAGGTCCGTACAGGCAACTTTATGAAGGATTTTTAAAGTACAAAATATTGGCTCAAAGTAGCAAGACTCCACTGAGTTTAGTTGGGTTGATAAAATACAATGTAACTTCCATGAAAGCTTCTACAGATAAAACTTCACCCACTGCATTTCCAGATTTTGTGTCAAGAACTTCTGGTTCGTATCAATTGATGTTAGCCCGCAAATTTTCTGAAAGATTTTCTATGCAATTAGTACCAACTTTTGTTCATAGAAATTATGTGGGTTTTAATGATCAAAATTCTACATTAGCAATTGGTGCTGGTGCAAGGTTTCAAATTTCAAAACTGATAGGAGTAATAGGAGAGTATCATTATATATTTTTTGAAGAAGGAGTTCAAGATAATTTAGGATTGACTAATCCTATTGCTTTAGGAGTAGAATTTGATACGGGTGGACATATTTTTCAATTAAATTTCACCAATTCAAGAGGCTTTGGAGAAGCACAATACATTCCTTCTACTTCGTCTTCTGTGGCTGACGGAGAGTTTAGATTTGGATTTACAATTGCAAGAATTTTTAAGCTTTAATATTGAACTCTAATTTTTCAAATACTTGGTTTATAATTATAAATCCCGCCTCTGGAAATGGATTTGTGAAAGCAAAAAAGAATAAGATTTTAAAGTCCTTAGAAAAATTAAAATCTCCTTACCAAATACAATTTACTGAGTATGCTAGACACGAAGAAATTCTTGTGAAAGAAGCAATAAGTTCAGATTATAGAAAGTTCATTAGTGTAGGAGGAGATGGAACTTTACACCATGTAGTAAATGGAATTATGCATTTTGGAAATGAGTATTTGGACGAAATAAAAGTAGCTGTAATTCCAGTAGGAACTGGAAATGATTGGGTAAAACAGTATTCTATTCCAAAAAACATTGACAGTGCAATTGAGGTAATCAACCAAGAAAAAACAATTGCTCAAGACATTGGAAAAATCACAACAGAAAATAAAGTAAACTACTTCAATAATTTGGCGGGATTAGGATTTGATGGCTTTGTGGCGAAAAATTTACCTAGATTCAAAAAATGGGGTGGATTCTCTTATTTTTTATCTGCAATTATTGGTTTGTTTCAATATAAATCTCATGATTTAATAATAACAACAGAAGACAAAGAAATAAAATCAAAAACCTTTTTATTGGCAATGGGAATTTGTAAATTTTGTGGAGGAGGAATGCGTTTGACTCACGAGCCCAATTCTACAGATGGGTTGTTGGATATCACAATTGTTCAGGATTTATCGCCATTTTCATTTTTACTTCATATCATGAAAATGTATAACGGTAAAATAAACAATCATAAAAAAGTAGAGACTTTTAAAACCAATAAAATGGAAGTGGTTTTAGAAGAAAAGTATAATCTTTTTATTCAAGTAGATGGGGAGTTAATAGAAACCAATAGTTTTAAGGTAGAGGTTTTGCCAAATGCGTTCAGTTTTGTAGTGAAATAATAAATAAATTTAGCTTAAACTGTTCAAAAACTCTCTTCTTTATCACACAGCCGGAACTTCTTAGTTCTGCGCCTATTTTTTTTGTTTTATTTAACTATTGGTAACGTGATTGTATATGAAAAGTAGCGGCTTAAAATGTACTAATTTTCAGTTTATCACTATTTTTTATTGATTTGATCGTGCTTTAGATTTAGTGCTGAAAAAGCTATTTTTTATATACTGTGTTGACAAATCGTTTTATCATATTAATAAATTTTATAATGTGTTTCTTTTCCATTTTTATCATGTAATTTCCATTTCCCAGTTTTTTCTCCATTTTCATATTTTCCAATCCACTTTAATTCTCCATTTTCATGATGTTCTTTCCATTCTCCTTCTTTTTTTCCATTTTCATAAAATCCAACTTTTGATAATTGCCCATTTTCATGATAGTATTTCCACACCCCAGTTGGTTTTCCATTTTCATATTTTC
>CAJJDF010000036.1 GCA_905182785.1 uncultured Flavobacteriales bacterium | reverse complement strand
GGTGAATGGAAAATCTATCACGAAAATGGTCAGTTATCAGTCATTGGAAAATATGAAAATAGAGAACCAACTGGTGAATGGAAATACTATGATGAAAACGGAAAATTTATAAAAACGGAAAATTTTTAATATGATAAAACGATTTGCCAACACTGCATATAAAAAATAGGCGAAACAGTCATGAAATCAAAGCTTGTGGCTCGTACGATAGTTCGTGTTTAACCGAAAGTTTGATGCTTATAAAGCACCTACTTTTCATATGCTAACCGTTATGCCTCATCATCGTTTTAGCAGCCCAAGGTAACTGTGTTGTAATTATTTGCAACACTACTGTTGATAATCTTATTTTTAGGGTTTATTGTAATTGAATTATCTGTTCCTAAATTAAAATATTCCTTATCAGGAAAAAGTGCAGTCCGTTTGTTTTTAATTGGATTCAACAAAGTTGTTTTAATTCCGTTTTTACTCCCACATAAGGTGTAGAACAAACTTTTCCTTATCTTCGCATCAAACAAAACCACAATGAGACTTTTCTTAATTTCTTGCACTTCCCTCCTGCTTGTTTTTTCTTGTGTAACTCAGAAAAAAGCAAATGACATCAGTTGGGAGTATAATAACTATACAAATTCACAAAAGGAGTTAATCAATACTGGGAAATCAGATGATCCAATGCGTATTTTTTTAATTACCAATAAGCAAGATTCTATTTTATTGCGAACGAAAAGTAATCGCATTAATCTGAATAAAGACTTAGAGACGACAAAACTATTGTCGCAAAGGTTACTTTCTACAGTACAAGATCCTGCCCATGCTGGAGTAGGAATTGCGGCACCACAAGTAGGGATTCTTAAAAACATGATTGTAGTGCAAAGGTATGACAAAGAGGGTTTTCCTTTCGAAACTTATATTAATCCTACAATAAAACAATATTCTAAAAAGACTCAGTTTTGTTTAGAAGGGTGTCTTTCTATTCCAGATAAAATGGACACAACCAAGAATAGAGCTTATGCGATTTTATTGGAATACGAAAAACTAGATGGAACACACGAAATAGAAATGATTGAGGCATTTACAGCTGTCATTTTTCAGCATGAAATAGATCATTTGAACGGAATTTTATTTACCGATCATCTGGATATTGAGATTGAGGAAGCAGAAGAACGATTGAGAAAAGAAAAACAAAAGTAATGGGAAAACAAAGTATTGCAATAATTGGTGGAGGTTCGGCAGCTTTAATATTTGCTTGTGAGTTAGATACATCTAAATATGATGTAACCATTTATGAACGCAACAAAGGTTTGGGACGTAAGTTTTTGGTAGCAGGAAAAGGAGGATTTAACTTAACTCACGCCAGTGAAATAAAAGAAATGAAATCCAAATACATTGCCTCTGCTCCTATTTTTAATAGTTTGGATGAATTTACAAACCAAGATTTTATTGATTGGTTAAAAAAGGAAGGAATAGAAACTTACGCGGGAAGTAGCAAGCGTATTTTTCCTGTAAAACCAATTAAACCTATTCAGGTTTTAAAAGCATTTGAAGATAAATTGACTGCAAACAAGGTTGTTATTAAATACAACCATACTTGGCAAGGATTTGCCGAAGAAGGGTTGAAATTTGATACGCCAGAAGGAGAAACAATCATTAAAGCCGATAAAGTAGTCTTTGCACTGGGAGGTGCAAGTTGGAAAATTACTGGATCTGATGGTTCTTGGCTTTCCCACTTTGAAGAAAAAGGAATTAAAACCATTCCGTTTTCTCCCTCCAATTGTGGCGTGGAAGTGAAATGGAAAGAGAAATTTGCTAATCAAAATGAAGGCCTTCCACTGAAAGGAATTTCAATTTCTTGTGGTGATTTATCCAAAAAAGGAGATGTAATCATCACAAAAAAAGGACTAGAAGGAAGTGCTGTGTATGCTTTGAGCCCAGCAATAAGAAAAGAATTAGATGAATTTGGAGATGCTAAAATATTTATAGATTTAAAACCAACTACATCTATAGAGTCTTTACTAAGAAAGATGCACAGTTCTAAGAA
This sequence comes from uncultured Flavobacteriales bacterium, assembly GCA_905182785.1. Taxonomy (GTDB): domain Bacteria; phylum Bacteroidota; class Bacteroidia; order Flavobacteriales_D; family CAJJDF01; genus CAJJDF01. Next base: position 62,003 of record CAJJDF010000036.1, on the reverse strand, counting down.
AAAGAACTCCTGGAGTGAGCATTTGATATGGCAACTGAAGTTATCCAAACCTATGTTTGATTTGATAAAGAGAAGTTGTGACAAAGAGGAGTTTATGGATTCTCATTTCTTAGCCAAACACATAAAAAACTTACCAATAAAAGTTTTAGAATTGGAAGAAATAGACAAAGCCATCTCAACAGTAGGAGGAATTCCTTTGGATGCTATAACCGATAATTTTGAGTTGAAAGAATTACCCAATCATTATGTAATAGGAGAAATGCTAGACTGGGATGCTCCCACTGGCGGTTACTTATTACAAGGATGCATGAGTATGGGAAAAAAATTAGCTAAAGAGCTGTAATTTATTTTAATACTCTGTAATACAACTACTAAAAATTTCTATTCTCAACAAAAGAAATGAAATTACAGTTCATTATTTGGATAAATTTAACTTTCGTTTGATTTAACTCACAAAATTGTACTTAGATAAAAAGTAATCCCAATCCCAAATAAAATTCTCTACAATTTTATTCAATCGTTTTAGGAACTTAGGGTTTGGAGAATTTAAATCTCTAAAATATTCTTCCTGATAAGAGGCTAAATTGTACTTATGAAAAACTGCTTTTGACATGGCATACAATACATTTTTGGAAGGATAATTAATCCTTCCCATGTAAGTCGCGTATTCTTTAATATGGCGTTTTGTTTCTACTACTTTCAAATCATAAAGATTAGAAAATTTATCTATCAATAATTCTTTTAACCTATCTGGTTGGTCGCCATTAAGTCTACTTTCCATTATTTTAAGATTCCCAACAAAGAGAATTAACAAAAATCTGTCGTAATCTGATTCTTTAATATTGGGTTGAATGACAAAATCTCTGTCATTATTTATTAACTCAGAAATATCCTTGAAGCCAACTTCCATTGCATGCAAAAGTGAATTAATAAGCACGTTTGCAAGTTTATCTTCATTTACCTTCTTTTTAAAAATTGTTCTTAACATAATTGTATAAAGTAATAATTCAAATATAGTAGTAATATCACTTGAAGATTAGTGTTTTGAAATGTATTCTTAACTATGTATTGTTAATAGCTTAACATTGATTTTATCGCTTCAGAAACTTTATTTGCATTAGGAATCATAGTCGCCTCTAAGATAGAATTTAATGGAATTGCAGGCATATTTTCTGAACCAATTACTTCTACTGGAGCATCTAAATATTTGAAACAATTTGTTGTAATAAATGAAGCTATCCTATGAGAAAAGCCATTTCCTTTGGGTTCTTCAGTAACAACAATACATTTCCCATGTTTTTTAGCTGTAGAAATCACCAATTCTTCATCCAATGGATAAATTGTTCTTAGGTCAATTATTTCTACTTTTCCTTTGTGTTTTTTTGCTGCTTCAGTAGCCCAATAAACCCCCATTCCATAAGTAATAATAGCCATTGAGTTTCCACTTTCTAGTTCTTTTTTTCCTGCTTCAAGAACTACTCTTCCTTTTCCAAAAGGAATAATGTAATCTTCATCTGGTTCTATTGTTTTTGCTCCTTCTGTACCTTTTATTTTACTCCAATACAATCCTTTGTGTTCTAGCATCACACAAGGATTTGGATCGTAATAAGCTGCTTTCATCAATCCTTTCAAATCAGCTCCTGTACTTGGGTAAGCTATTTTTATTCCTCTAATGTTTGCTAAAACAGATTCTACACTAGATGAATGGTAAGGACCTCCACTTCCGTAAGCTCCAATTGGAACTCTTAAAATAGAACTCACTGGCCATTTTCCATTCGATAAATAACAAGATCGGCTTACTTCTGTAAATAATTGATTTAGTCCAGGCCAAATGTAATCGGCAAATTGTACTTCTACAATTGGTTTTGTACCAGCAGCAGACATTCCTACTGTACTTCCTATAATAAATGCTTCTTGTATTGGCGTATTAAATACTCTGTCGTCTCCAAATTTTTGTGCCAATGTAGCCGCTTCTCTAAATACTCCACCAAGCCTTGCTCCTACATCTTGTCCGTAAAGTAAACACTCTGGATGTTTTGCCATCAATTCTTGAACTGCAAACAAGGCACTGTCTACCATTACAGTTGCTTCTTTTCCTTTGGGCTCTCTTTCTCCTTTTTCCTCCGTTATTGGAGTTGGAGCAAAGTCATGTGTAAATAAATCTTCTGGTCTTGGTTCTTCTTGTTTTAAAGCTAATTGGTAATCCTCTTCTACAGTTTTCTTTGCTTTTGCTTCTAGATTTATTAAATCTGCAATGCCAATTCCATTTTCTTTTAATTGAGCTTTAAGTTTTGGGAAAGGATCTCTTTTTCTCTGTTCTTTCAAATCATCTCTATACCATTCCATTCTCACTCCAGAAGTATGATGATTTAATAAAGGAACTTCTGCATGAATCAAAAAAGGTCTTCTTTCTGTTCTTACTTTTTCTATCGTTTCTTCCAAAACGGAATACGAATTCATAAAATCGGTTCCGTCAATAGTGATTGCTTCTAATCCAGGGAAACCTTGAGCATAATCATAGGCATTTCCTGTTCTTATTTCACTCGCATGAGCAGAAATATCCCATTCGTTATCTTGCACCAAAAATATAATTGGCAATTGTTTCAAAGCAGCCATATGAAAAGCTTCAGAAACTTCTCCTTCTGTAATACAAGCATCACCTAATGAACAAACTACAATCGCTTTGTCGTCATTTTTATTTAATTTTTGATTTTCTAAATATTGAATTCCCATTGCCAATCCTGTTGCAGGAATAGCTTGCATTCCTGTTGCTGAAGATTGGTGAGGAATTTTTGGTTTGTCATCATCTTTTAAACTGGGGTGAGAATAATAAGTTCTTCCTCCTGAAAATGGATCGTCTCTTTTTCCCAACAATTGCAACATTAAATCATACGGTTTCATTCCAATTCCAAGTAAAATAGAATCATCCCTGTAATAAGGAGTAACATAATCGCAAGGTTTCAATTGCATAGAAACTGCTAATTGAATTGCTTCATGTCCTCTAGAGGTTGCGTGTACATATTTACTTGTGACCGCTTTATTCTCTTCAAACAACTCTGTCATAGAGATGGCAGTGCACATTAACTCATAAGCTTTTAAAAGCGTTTTTTTAGGGATTTCTTTCTTCACAATTTTCTTTTCTGCAACTGTTTCCTTCATTGAATTATTATATATAACTGTTTTTTTCTATTAATTAGCTACTTCCGATAAGAATTTAATTCTCATCAACCTCAATTCTTCTTCTTCGTATTCTTCTTCAAACTCTTCATAAGCTGCATCTATAGAGTCCGATTCTGCCTCCATAAAGTAATCAAATATTTCTTCTTGCTCTTCTTCTCCTAACATTTCATCAATGAAATAATTCAAATTGATTTTGGTTCCTGAATTCACAATGGTTTCAATCTCAGTGATTAATTCATTAAATTTTATGTTGTTTTGACTAGCAATATCTTCTAAATTACTTTTTTTATCAATACTAGTAATGATATGAATCTTGAGAGCAGATTTATTAGCAACTGATTTCACAACAAAATCTGAAGGTCTTTCAATGTCATTTTCATTTACGTATTTAGCAATAATATCCAAGAAAGGCTGCCCAAATCTCTTAGCTTTCCCATTACCTACTCCACTGATGTTTTTTAGTTCCTCCATTGTTAATGGATAATACAAACACATTTCTTGTAAGGATGGCTGTTGGAATATCGCAAAAGGTGGGATTTGTTTTTCTTTAGAGACTTGTTTTGTAAGCTCTTTTAGTAAAACGAATAAGTTTTCATCTACCACCGTGTTTTTAGAATCTTGTATAATTGGTCCAGATAAATCACTGTAATCTCTTTCTTTGAAAAAAGAAACGGACTTTGGGTTTTTTAAAAAATCTTGTCCTTTTTGAGTTACTTTTATTATCCCATAAGACTCAACTTCTTTACGGATAAACTCTTGAAGTACGGCTTGTCTAATTATTGAATTCCAGGAGTTTGTATCTCTATCTTTCCCGATCCCAAACACCTCCAAATGATTGTGTTTGTAATTAGTTATTTCATTGTTTAATTGTCCTGCAACTACATCTGCAATGTGATTTGATTTGTGTTTTTGGTTTAAAGCTAATACTGTTTTTAATAGTTTTTGCACTAATTCTTTTCCTTCAAATTTCTCTTTAGGATTAGCACAATTATCACACTTTTCATCACACGCTTTTACATCATAATCTTCTCCAAAATAATGTAGAATAAATTTTCTTCTACATACAGAAGTCTCAGAAAATGAAACTATATCATTTAACAATTGTCTCCCTATTTCTTGTTCTGATACAGCTTTTCCTTGTAGGAACTTCTCTAATTTCTCTACATCTTTATAACTATAAAAAGAAATACAATTCCCCTCTCCTCCATCCCTTCCAGCTCTCCCAGTTTCTTGGTAAAAACCCTCTATACTTTTTGGAATATCATGGTGAATTACAAACCTCACATCTGGCTTATCTATTCCCATTCCAAAAGCAATGGTTGCAACTATAACATCTGCATCTTCCATCAAGAACATATCTTGATGTTTTGCTCTAGTTTTGGAATCTAAACCTGCATGATAAGGCAATGCTTTGATACCGTTTACTTGTAATAACTCGGCAAATTTCTCTACCATTTTTCTACTCAAGCAGTATATTATTCCAGATTTACCTTCGTGTTGTTTTACATATTGTACAATTTGTTTTTCAACATTTTGTTTTGGTCTTACCTCATAGTAAAGATTTCCTCTATTAAAAGAAGATTTAAAAACATTGGCATCTTTCATGCCCAATGTTTTCTGAATATCTATCTGTACTTTTGGTGTAGCAGTTGCAGTTAAAGCCATTACAGGAACATCAGCTATAGCAGACATTATTTCCTTTAGTCTTCTATATTCAGGTCTAAAATCGTGTCCCCACTCCGAAATACAATGCGCTTCATCTATTGCGAAAAAAGACACACCCGATTCTCTTAAAAAATCTATATACTCTTGTTTTGTTAAAGATTCTGGAGCAACATATAATAGTTTTGTTTTTCCTGCAGTCACATCATCTTTTACTCTTTGCACATCCCCTTTATTAAGGGATGAGTTTAAAAAATGTGCAATGGAATCATCTTGGCAGAATTGCCTAATGGCATCCACTTGATTTTTCATCAAAGCAATAAGTGGAGATACTATGACTGCTGTCCCTCCTTGAATTAAGGCCGGGAGTTGATAACACATCGATTTTCCTCCTCCTGTGGGCATAATTACAAAGGTGTCTTTCTTACCTAACACACTTTTAATTATTTCTTCTTGCTCTCCTTTGAATTTATCAAATCCAAAATAAAATTTTAATCTTTCTTTCAGGTCAATCTTGGTAGATATAGACATAATGCCTTTTTCATTTTTTTGGTTATCTAAATATAAAATAACTTATTCGGCATATCAAAAAAAACAAATAAAAGATATGAAATTTATTCTATTCATAAGTTAATAGTTAAAAAATCAAAATATGTTTTATTTTTGTTCTTAATGGAAGAAAAAAAAGAAGCCCCTTCGTTCATAGATCACCTGTCTGAATTAAGAATTAGGATTATACAATCTGTAATTCCTGTTCTATTATTTGCCGTGTTAATCTTTATTTTTTTTGAACCTCTCTCTGAGTTGATCTTAAAATCAATGCTATACAAAGAATTTCCTACTTATAAAATGTTTTGTAACGTATCTCAATTCATGAATATGGAAAGTGATTTTTGTAATGACATACCTGTTTCCTTAAGAGAAGATGGATTGGGACAACAGTTTTCATTAAGCATGTGGTTTTCTATTGTAGGAGGAATTATTGTTTCTATTCCATGGATTATCTATCAAATTTGGCGATTTATTAAGCCTGGATTAAAAATTCAAGAAATAAAAGCTGTTAGGGGATTTGGGCTTTATGTGTTTATTCTTCTTTTTCTAGGTATTTTCTTTGGTTACTTTATGGTTTCTCCATTATGTATCAATTTTTTTGGTAATTATGATCCTTTTAACTTAGGAAAAGAAGGGAAAATTCCTTCTATAACTTCTTATTATAAGTACATAATAAATCCTGTATTGGGATGTAGTATACTATTTCAGTTACCTATTGCTGTTTACTTATTTAGTAAATTGGGTATAGTAAATCCAGAAATATTGAAAAAATACAGAAAACATGTGTTGGTTGCAATTTTAGTCTTGGCAGCAATTATTACACCACCTGATTTTGTAAGTCAAGTTATAGTTGCAGTTCCTGTCTTTATTTTATATGAAATAAGTATTATTATTAGTAAAAGAGTAATAAAAAAAGAAGCCATAAAATGAGTCTAATCAAATTATGTTCAATTGCAGTGTATATTTTGATTGCTAATTTATCAATTGGCCAAAAAACGATTGTGAGTGGAACTGTAATTGATGCAACAACAAAAGAAACTGTTCCTTTTGCTACTGTTTCATTCAAAGGAACTAAAACAGGAACCACTACAGACATTGATGGGAAATATAGGTTAGAATCCTATTATTCTTCTGATACACTATTGGTTACCTTCTTAGGTTATAACCCTTATATTAAATACATAAAGCAAGATAAATCACAAGTAATAAACGTTGAGATGATTTCTTCTGACATGATGCTGAAAGAGTTTGAAATTGTAGGATCCAAAAAGGATGAAAATCCAGCTCATGCAATTATTAGGCAAATGATTGCAAATAAAAAAATTAACAACAGAGTTAAGCTAGATGCCTACGAATATGAAGTCTATAATAAAATAGAATTTGATATCAATAACTTGGATGAAAAATTCATGAATAGAAAGGCATTCAGAAAGTTTGATTTTGTGTTTGACATGATAGACTCTACTGATGACAAGCCTTATTTACCGATTTTTATCATTGAATCCTTATCTGATTATTATTATTCCAAAAATCCAAAACACAAAAAAGAAATAATAAAAGCTACCAAAATTTCTGGACCAGAAAATGAATCCATTTCACAATACTTAGGTGATATGTATCAGAACTCAAACATTTATGACAATACTATTTACATATTTGGAAGGCAATTTATAAGTCCTACAAACAACAACATGCTTTTGCATTATAAAACCTATTTAACGGATAGTGCATTCATTGATAAAAGCTGGTGTTACAAAATTAAGTTTATCCCAAAAAGGAAAAGTGATTTAGCTTTTACTGGAGAAATGTGGATAAACGACACCACCTTTGCTATAAAAGTAATAGAAGCTGAAATCTCTGAATCTGCTAATATTAATTACATTAATAGCTACAAACTAAAACAAACCTTTGAGCAAGTTGAAAACGAGGTTTGGATGATGGTTTTAGACGAAACTGTTGCCGATATAAATCCTCTTGAAAGCGATAAACAAAAAGGGTTTTATGGAAGAAAAACTACTTCTTACAAAGATTTTGTAATAAATAAACCAAAAGAAGAATCATTTTATACTGATGGGAATAATATCTCTGTGAAAGAAAGTGCACAAGTAATGTCTGATAAATTTTGGCAGGACAAAAGACACGTGAAATTATCTGACAAAGAAAACAAAATCTATCACATGATAGATACGATAAAAGATTTACCTGTAATAAAAACCTATATTGATGTAATTCAAACTTTAGTTACTGGTTATAAAATAATTGGTCCAATTGAAATTGGTCCATACTCCTCTTTGTATAGTTTTAATCCGATAGAAGGTCATAGATTCTCACTGGGATTGCAAACTAGTAATAAGTTTAGTAAAAAGATTATGTTCAAAGGTCATGCAGCTTATGGACTTACTGACGAGAATTGGAAATATGAATTAGGCACAAAGTTTTTTGTTACCAAAACAAAGTCTCCAAGAAGAATGATGGATATTAAATACATCAATGAAGTAAAACAATTTGACCGTGATTTCTTTGACAACTATAATCAATCTATAATCTCTTCTTTTTTTAGAAGAAACCCTTACAATAAATTACTGAATATTGAAGGTGCAAAAGTAGAGTATTACCACGAATGGTTTGAGGGATTGGCCAATACAATTTCTATTGAATCTTATAACATGGAAGCTTTAGGAAATGTTATTTCATTTTCTAAAACAACAAATTCTACTAGATTTAACTATAAAAGTATACAAAACACTCAAGTATCATTTGGGATGAGGTTTGCAAAAGATGAGAAATTTGTTTCAGGCGAATTTAATCGGATAAGTTTAGGATCCACTTCTCCAATAGTTAATTTAAATGTTGATATTGGTGTAAAAGGTTTCTTTAATAGTAATTACAACTATCAAAAAGTAAAACTAAACGTAACAGATAAGTTGTTTTTTGGATACCTTGGTTACTTTAAGTATTCTATTGAAGCAGGAAAAATTTGGGGAGCAGTTCCTTATCCTTTTTTATTCGTTCATCAGGGTAACGAAACATATGGCTATTCATTAACAGACTTCAATGCAATGAACATAGGGGAATTTATGAGTGATGAATATGCTTCACTTTCTATGGCACATTATTTTGGCGGATTATTTTTGAATAGAATTCCATTGTTGAGAAGGTTAAAATGGAGGGAGTTAGTTACTGCCAAAGTTGTCTATGGAAGATTAAACGACAAGCATTCTCAAGTACTAGATTTACCGAATTTCAGTTCCTCTCTTACCAGAAAGCCTTATATGGAGGTAAGTGCAGGAGTAGAAAATATATTTAAAGTGATAAGAATAGATGCATTGTGGCGATTATCTTACCTTGACAATAAATCGACTAATATTAACGTTCTTCGTTTTGGAATTAGAGCAAAGCTACAATTCGAATTTTAATCCAACTCTATGAAAATAATAGCTAGTAACCTTAAGAAAATATACAATGGAAAAGAAGTTGTAAAAGACATTTCTCTTGAAGTAAACCAAGGGGAAATAGTAGGTCTTTTGGGACCTAACGGAGCCGGAAAAACAACTAGCTTTTATATGATTGTAGGGTTAGTTCGTCCAAATTTTGGAACAGTTATGTTTAATAACAAGGACATTACTTCTTATCCAATGTATAAAAGAGCACAAATGGGAATTGGCTATTTACCTCAAGAAGTTTCTGTGTTTAGGAATTTAACAGTGGAGAATAACATCATGGCAATTCTTGAATTATCTATTAAAGATAAGAATGTAAGAAAAGAAAGATTGGAAGAGTTACTAGATGAATTTGGATTGACAGAGCATAAAAAAACTATGGGACAATCACTTTCTGGAGGACAAAAAAGAAGAGTAGAAATTGCTCGAGCTTTAGCATCTGACCCTAAATTCATATTACTGGATGAGCCATTTGCTGGTGTAGACCCTGTTGCAGTAGAAGATATTCAAAATATTATATCTAAACTGAAACAAAAAAATATTGGAGTTTTAATTACAGATCATAATGTTCAAGAAACTCTTGCTATTACTGACCGTACTTATTTAATGTTTGAAGGAAACATCTTAAAAGCAGGTAAACCAAGAGAATTGGTAGAAGATGAAACGGTAAGAAAAGTCTATCTAGGTCAAAACTTCATCTTTAGAGAAAAAACTTTGTAATTTATTCTTCTTCGCTTTTAACTACTAACAAGTTGTGTTTGATCAATAAATTGTACCACTGGAAAATTTTCTTAATATCGTGATCTTTCACTTCTTCGTCATTATAATCTTCCCACACAGTTTCAAAATAATCTCTTAACTCTTGAGATTCCGTATTATGTGGTTTTGAAGCTTTTCCTTCCTCCTTGTCGTATATCTTTTGAAATACTTCTCCCAGGTTCAAATCTTCTGCATGTCCAAATATTGTAATATCAGCCAAAGAAATTACTTTGCTAGTTCCAAAAGCAGGCCTACGCTTGTTTGTCTCTATGTCTTCAATAATAATTCTGTTTGTTGCTTGAGAAACCACTTTAAATAATCCTGGTTTTCCAGAGATTGAAATAATACCATCAATATTCATACTTGATTTTTTTTTAATTTGAGAACACAAATAAACACCTTGTATTCGTATTTACCAAAAAATAACCTATCATTAACACATAAAATAATACACATCCAATAAGATGAATGAAATTAAAATAAAAACAAGTAAAACAGCTAGAGTATATTTAACTAATGAAATTACGAAAAACACTAAGGAGGTAGTAATTTCTTGCCACGGTTATGCTCAGTTGGGAAAGTTTTTTATAAAGAAATTTGAAGGAATAAGTAACGAACACAGAACAGTGATTGTACCAGAAGCTCTCAATAAATTTTATTGGAATGGAATGAACGGAAGAGTTGTGGCTTCTTGGATGACAAAAGACGATAGAGAGTCAGAAATTGAGGATTATATTAATTACCTGAATCAAGTTTATGAAATGATAAAAGAAAAGAATAAGAACGTTAAGATTATCGCTTTTGGCTTTTCTCAAGGCTCTTCTACAATTTCTAGATGGATTTCCCAAAAAAATTATAAAATTGATTGTGAGCGTTTAATTTTATGGTCAGGAAGTTTTCCTATGGATGTTTTGGAAGAAAATATTTTTAAAACTATTCCTTTTCAATATTTGTTTGGAAATGAGGACGAATATTATTCTAAAGTAAAAATAATAGAATTGGAATCCACTTTAAATAAAAAAGACATTCATCCCGATTTTATAGAATTTAACGGTGGACATAAAATTTATGAAGAACCGCTACAAAAACTTTTTAGTCAGATTTAATTGTTCAACAAAGTCTTAGCATTTGCCAAAGCAGCATCCGTTACAGAAGCTCCACTTAACATTTTCGCCAATTCCACTATTCTAGTTTCGTTCGTTAATTTCTGCATTTTTGTATGCGTGGTTTCACCTTCTACCTCTTTGTATACTTTGTAATGAGAATTCCCTTTTCCTGCAATCTGTGGTAAATGAGTAATAGAAATTACTTGAGTACTTTCTCCTATTTTATTCATCATATCGCCCATTTTAGAGGCAATATCTCCAGAAACTCCAGTGTCAATTTCATCAAAAATTAAGGTTGGTAATTGTTTTTTTGAAGCCAAATTGGTTTTAATACAAAGCATCAAACGAGATAATTCACCTCCAGAAGCTACTTTTTGTATCGCATTAAAACTTCCTCCTTTGTTTGCTTTAAATAAAAAGTTTACTTGGTCTTTTCCAGAAAATGAATAAGTGTCTTTTTCTGTAATTTCAATTTTCAATTCAGCATCTTTCATTGCCAATTCACTCAACATTTCTTTCATTTCTTTCTCAATAGATGCAACTACACTCTTTCTTGATTTACTCAATAAAGTACTAGCCGAATTTAATTCTTTAAGAATTGATACTTTTTGTGCTTCCAACTTTTCTATTTCAATCTCAAAATTATTTACAAGCAATAAATTGTTCTCAATCTTTTCTTTTATTTCAATCAGTTCACTCACAGAATTTGTGCTGTGCTTTTGATGTAGATTATTAATAACGTTTAACTTTTCCGTCAATAAATTGATTCTTTCTTGATCAAAAATAACCTCTTCGTCAGTTTCCTCAATTTCGTTCTGAACGTCTTGTAAATCGATTAATATAGAAGATAATCTCTCTTGAATTTCTTTGGTTTTATTACTCGTAGATGAAATTTTCATCAATGAATTTTCTACCTCTTTTAGTTTAGAAATAATTCCATTGTCACTGTCCAATAAATCTATCGTGTTAGTGAAATTAAATTTTATTTCTTCGGCATTATTCAATAAATCTAACTCTTCTTGCAAATCATTTTCATCAATATTTTCGAGGCCTACAACCTCCAATTCATTGTATTGAAACTGAAAATAATCACTGTCTGATTTTAGCTTTTGTTCTTGATTCTTTAAAGTTTCTAGTTCGTTACTAACTAAAGTAAATTGTTTGTAAAAAGTATAATAAGTAGTCAATAAACCACTATTATTAGCATTTGTATCAATTAATTTCAATTGAAAATGCGAATCATTTAACAATAAAGTTTGATGTTGTGAATGAACATCTATTAAGTTTTCACTTAGTGATTTTAGAACCAAAAGAGAAACAGGCGTATCATTTACAAAAGCTCTAGATTTACCAGAAGGTAAAATCTCTCTTCTCAGAATGGTTTCATCTTCATAATCCAATTCATTTTCACTAAAAAAAGAATTCAGATTTAAGTTTTTAATATTAAACCAAGTTTCTATAATGCATTTTGATTCTGTATCCTTCAGTACAGTAGTATCTACTCTTTGTCCTAAAGTTAAACCTAAAGCACCTAAAATAATAGATTTACCAGCTCCTGTTTCTCCAGTTATAGAAGAAAAACCTTTGTCAAATGAAACTTCTAACTTATTGATAAGCGCGTAGTTTTTTATTTTTATTTTGGAAAGCATAACACAAAAATACAAAACACTTTGAGAAGTTTTTTTATTGTGACGAAAACTTTAATTAATATCTCATTTTTGATAACTTTGTTTGAGAATGAGCTACGAAAAAATCATATCAGAATTAAAACAAAAAAAGTTCCAACCTGTCTACTTTTTATCAGGAGAGGAACCTTATTTTATTGATAAAATATCTGAATACATTGAACGCAATGTGCTTGCAGAACATGAGCGTGATTTTAATCAAACTATTTTTTACGGAAAAGATGCCAAAATTTCCTCTATCCTAGAAACGTGTAAGCGATTCCCTATGATGAGCGAAAAACAAGTTGTGATAATAAAAGAAGCGCAACATTTAGCTAAAGATATTGGTGATTTTGAGGATTACATAAAAAACCCTCAACCCTCTACTCTACTTGTTTTTTGTTATAAATACAAGAAAATAGACAAACGGAAGGCTGTTGGAAAATTACTTGCAAAAAATTCGGTGTTTCTAGTCGCAGATAAAATAAAAGACTGGAAATTACCCGATTGGATTATTGAAAAAGTAAAGAGTTTCGGATTCATGATTAATCAAAAGAATGCATTGTTACTTTCTGAATATTTGGGAAATGACTTGGGTAAAATAGAAAAAGAATTAGAAAAACTAAAGGTTGTAATAAAACCAGGGGTAGAAATAAGCGGGACTGTAATAGAAGACAACATTGGAATAAGTAAAGACTATAACATATTTGAACTACAGACTGCTATTGGAACGAAAGATGTATTGAAAGCCAATACGATTATCAACTATTTTAGTAAAAATGAAAAAGCTCATCCCTTAGTATTAACTGTTGGTTTTTTGTTTTCTTATTTTTCTAAAGTAATAACAGTTCAGTTTTCAAAAAACAAAGGAAATGATGGAATCCTTGCAAGAGAAACTGGTGTGAATCCTTATTTTTTGAAGGATTATAAAATCGCTACAAGAAATTATTCGCCTTCCAAATTAGTCAAGATTATTGGTTACCTTAGAGAGTCAGACTTAAAATCGAAAGGAGTAAATAATTCTTCAGCTACTCAATCTGATTTACTTAAAGAGCTTATATTTAAAATAATGCATTAATAGACACAGTTTGTCATAAATTCTAAATTTTAAAATATCATAAAATGAAAATAATTAAATTAACCTTTGCCTTAATCCTCATTTCACTTTTTGTGAGTTGTTCTATATTTAAGTCAAAATCTAAAAAAAATGCCGAAGAAAAAATGAATTTTTCTTTTTCTAAATTAGATAAAAAAGGGCTGATAAAAAATAGAGGAAATTCTCTAGCTTATGAATTCTGTATTCCAAACAATAAAGCAAATCTGAATGAAATAAAGGCAATAGACGAAACTATTGCTATCTACAAATCATCTAAAGGAATAATTGGTTGTGGTAAAGACGAGATTTTGTGTATTGGTGAAACTGGAAATAAAGATTATAAAAAAATATTAATAGAAATTTCAAAAAAACCTTATGTTAAAAGTATCAATGAAAGTTTTTTTGAGTAGTTCTGTTTTATTTTTGGCAATAACGAGTTGTTTCACAGTTACGAAACACCAATCTAATTTTTCAAATGATTTGATTGGAATAATCACTCAGCAACAAATACAGCAAAGTGAACATGCCAATTGGTATAACAAAGAAGTTGGTAGCTATTTGGTAGATGTTGAAACTTTGGCAGATTTCGAAAATAATCCTGAAAGAATAGAAGCTCTTTCTGTAAAAATATTTTTAGGTACATGGTGTAGCGATAGCCGAAGAGAAGTTCCTAGATTTTATAGCATTATGAGTTTCTTGAATGTAACCAATATTGAAACCATAGGTTTGGATAAAAATAAAAAATCTCCTAAAAATCTAGAAAAAGGAATGAATATTCATCATGTCCCTACTTTCATTCTATACCAAAATGGCATAGAAGTAAATAGAATTATAGAAACCCCTGTAGAATCTCTTGAAAAAGATCTCATTGCTATAATTCAAGCAAAAAAATACAGCTCTAATTACAGCAAATAGTTTATTTTAACTATATTCATAAGGAATATGGAAATTATAAAAGAACTATTTGAATTTAACAATCTTAACTCTTTGAGTTTAGAAAAAGGCCGTGCGCTTATTTCTGATCCATTTATCAATGACGATTACTTTTCTAAATCGGTAGTTTTTTTATGTGAAATCAATAAAAAAGGAGGATTTGGGTTGGTTTTAAATCATTTCATACATGAAACATTGGCAGATTTTATGAATCAATTTGAAAAAATTAATTGTTCAAAATTCAAAATAAGCATTGGTGGACCAATGGATACAGAAAGTATATATTACATCCATACTCGCCCCGACTTAATTCCTAACAGTATAAAAGTGAATGATACTATATACTTAGGAAATGGAGAAGAATTTGATGCGATTGCCAATCTAATCAAAATAAACTTGATCGACCACAATGAAATCAGGTTCTTTTTGGGATACTCTGGATGGACTAAAGGCCAATTACAAGAGGAATTGATAAGAAATAGTTGGTTTGTAGGAAATATCTCTGACTCTACGCTAATGAATTATCAAGAAGAAGATATTTGGAAAAAAACTTTGGAAAAAATGAGCGACAGACACAGAGTCATCTCTAATTTTCCAGCAAATCCTTTATTAAATTAATCCTGAATCACAGCTTTAGTATCGTAATTTAATAACTCTATCAATTTATCAGACGTTTTGTGAAAGAAACGTTTTGTTTTATAACTCCTCACCCACTTCACTCCTTGAATTGCATTAGTTAGAATAATTTCATCACACGATAAAAGATGACCCGCAATAATTGGGCTTTCATAAATCTTTATTCCGTTCTCAAGAGCAAGATTTATGATTTTCATCCTCATAGTACCCCCTACACAACCCGAAGCCAAAGGAGGTGTATATAACACTCCATTACTTACTATGAAAAAATTGGAATTGGTAGATTCAATAATGTTATTACTTTCATTTATTAATAAATTATCGCCTAATCCTTTTTGTTTTGCATCTATAATTGCGTTAACATAAAAGAATGCGTTTGTAGTTTTAAAAGACGAAAACTTGTTATTAGGTTTCATCATGTCTCGGTAAACATCAATGTCTATTCCTTCAGGATTAAGAATAAAATCATTATTAGGAAAAGGCTCTGCTTCAATAATAAAGCCCGGCTCATTGGTTTCAGAAAAATAAGAAGCAACTTCCCCTTTTCTGTAAATAGTTAATTTTACTCTACCTCCATTATGAATTCCATTGTGTTGTAGTAAGCTTTTTATTTGATTATTGAAATAATTAATTGTAAAATATTCTGGAATTTCAATCATAAATACTTTCATTCCCTCACTAAGTCGGGAAAAATGAGCATGAAAATTATACACCTCTCCGTTTATAACCCTTATGCTTTCAAATAATCCATCCCCATACCTAAAGGATCTATTGTTGATAGAAAGAATTGGTTTATCCGAAGGGAAAAACTCACCATTATAAATTAAATCTGTACTCAATTTCGTGCTGCTGTTTTATATTATTGTTGAAATTTCTTGAATAAAGTTACTAATAACATTGGAAGGACTTAAAATAATTGTGAAAATAATTCCAAAAGCTGCTCCTAATAAATGTGCATCATGTGCAATATTCGTTCTTCCTTTTTTATTCATGTACATTTCGTAACCTATATATAACACACCAAATAAAGTTGCATTTAAAGGTATAATTGCAAATAAACCAAGTTGAGCCATTGGGTTTAATACAATAAAGGAGAATAACACGGCAGAAACTGCACCAGAAGCTCCCAAAGAGTTATAATGAGGATTGTCCTTGTGTTTTCTTAATGATGGTAAAGTAGCGAAAAGAATTCCTCCTATATATAGAAGTATGAAATATAGTAATCCTATTTCTCCAAACATTCGTATAAACATACTCTCTAAATATTGACCAAAACTGTAAAGAACATACATGTTAATACCCAAATGCATTAAATCGGCATGAATAAATGCGTGAGTGAATATTTTATATAACTTATTCTGGTGAACTACACTGTAAGGATTAAAAAGTAATTTTTGTCTAAATTCTGGGTTTTCTGAAGCATAAAGCGAAACTGCTACCGTAAAAATTATAATTATTAAAGTAATGGACATAGTTTATCTATTAAATCTGTGATTTAATAAAAGTAATTAAATCCTAAGCCCTGCACAAGCTATATTTTAAAATGAATTAAGTTTAATAGTTCTTTACTAATTAATATTTTAGATAAAAAATGCATTAAAAAACACTAAAAAGCCCCAAAATGGGCACTTTTATTAACATTTCTATACTTTTATTAACATAAACCCTTGCTGCGCTTGGTTTGTAGCAATAATCGTATATATTTGTTATAGTTAACGAGGGTTAGCTAATATATTAATCATTTAAAAAAGAAGAAAATGAACAAAACAGATTTAATTGATGCAATGGCATCTAACTCAGGACTAAGTAAAGCAGATTCAAAAAGAGCTTTAGAAGGATTTATGGATGCTACTTCAGGAACTTTGAAAAAAGGAGATAAAGTATCATTAGTAGGATGGGGAACTTTTTCAGTAGCTAACAGAGCTGCAAGAACTGGAAGAAACCCACAAACTGGAAAAGAAATCCAAATTGCTGCTAAAAATGTAGTAAAGTTTAAAGCTGGTTCTGAATTAGCAAAAAACGTAAACTAGTAATTAGTTTAATAAAAAAAAGGTCTATTCATTGAATAGACCTTTTTTTTTGTGCTTAATTTTTGTTCTCTAGTGTTTTTATTTCAATTCTTTCAATAAAGTCTCTGCCGCCAATATTCCCAAATTATTTGAAGCCAATGGACTTGCACCAGTAATTAACCTTCTATCTATACAGGTTGTATCATCTCCTTTTTTATTTACTAATTTTGCACCAAGGCTTTTTAGTTTTTCACTCAATCCCCATGGCATCTGTCCTGGTAAATATCCAATCATTGGAGTTTTATTATCTACTGAGTCTGGAAACACTGCCATGTTATAACCTTCATAAAAGAATTTTTGATTATTAAGTGTTGTTGTTAGTAATGAACCAGGTCCGTGACATAATGTAATTGTAAACAATTCATTTTCGTGAGCCCAGTTTAATATTTTACCAACATTTTTGTCTTCGGGAATTCCCAACATAGCTCCATGTCCTCCAGGAATAAAAACAGCTCCATAAGATTCCGTCTCTGTCATTGAAGAGTCAACAAAATCTTGTAGTTTTTTTGGATTTTCAAATCTCGGTTTCAGCTCATTGTATATTGCTTTTACATGATCATCTTTTTCTGGAAAAGCCCACATTTCAAATACCACTGGTTTTCCTGTAGGAGTTGCAATCTCAAATTCGAAACCTGCATTCTGTAAATGTAGCATTGGCAATAAAGCTTCTACCGGGTGGTTTCCGGTAGAAAAAAATTTACCATTTTTCATTTTTAAGTTTTTCTGTTCGGTAAAAATCACTAAAATTTTAGATTTTTTTCCTTTGTATTTTTCGTAATCAACTTTTTGGTAATCTGTTTTGTCTACAGTTCCTAATTTAATTGCAATTTTTGATGGACTATAAGATCCATCTGACTCTAATTTTGGAGCAAGTCCTAACATTTTTTTAAGCATGATTTATGTTTTAATAATTTGTAATTAATGATTGGTTTTTTAGTTTAATTTTTCAAGTAATTTTTCTGCAACAAACTTTGCTGATGCTGGATTTTGTCCAGTTATTAATAAACCATCTTCTACCACATGAGGAGTCCAATCAGCACCTTTTGAATAAATTCCTCCATTTTCGATAAGCATATCTTCCACTAAAAAAGGAACAACTTCATTTAATCCAGAAATAGTTTCTTCCGAATTTGAAAAACCTGTTACTTTTAACCCTTTTACCAATGGAGTCCCATCTTGTTTTTTGGTATTCTTAAAAATTGCTGGACCATGGCAAGCAACAGCTATAGTTTTGTTTGATTTGAAAAAAGCTTCTAATAATGCAATGGAATTTTTGTCATTTGCCAAATCCCATAATGGTCCATGTCCACCAGGATAATAGACTGCGTCATAATCATCTGTATTAATAGTTTCCAATTTTACAGTATTGGATAATAGCTCCTGCATTATAGTATCTTTTTTAAAACGTTTTGTCCCTTCAGTCTGAAAATTTTCTGAATCACTATTTGGATCCATTGGTGGTCTTCCTCCATTTGGTGAAGCTAAAGTAATTTCAACTCCTGCATCAGTTAATAAGTAGTAAGGATCTGAAAATTCTTCCAACCAAAATCCTGTTTTATGTCCTGTTTCTCCTAGGTCTTCGTGACTGGTCAAAACGAACAAAACTTTTTTAATGGTTGAAGTCTCTACCTTGTTATTTTCTGTTTTATTGTTTTCTTCTAAATTATTTCCACAAGCCGACAGCAATGTTAATGCCAATGCCATTATCGATATTTTTATTGGATTCATATTTTTGATTTTATTATTAGTTAATTAATTTTAATTACAATTTTACCTTTAGCTCTTCCAGATTCTAAATGAGTGAAAGCTTCTATACTTTTTTCAAAAGGATAAACAGTATCAATAATTGGTTTGATTTTATCGTCTTCAATTAATGTCTTAATTGTATTTAAATGTTCTCCGTTCGGGTGCATAAAAATAAATTTGTAAGTAGCTTCTTTGTCTTCAATAAGTTTTGCCAAATCCTCTGGTAACTTATAATCTGCCATTCCAATCATTTTAGCAATCTCTTCATCAATTGGTCCAACAACACTCACAACTTTACCTCTCTTTTTTATTACCTCAAAAGCTTCTAGGGTATAATTTTTTCCAAGAGTATCAAATACAATATCAGCATCTTTTACAATAGATTTGTAGTCCTCTGTTTTGTAATCTATTACTCTGTCAGCTCCAAGTTCCTTTACCCAATCTACATTACTTGTACTGGTAGTTGTATACACATAAGCACCTTTAGCTTTTGCATATTGAATTGCAAAACTTCCCACTCCACCAGATCCAGCATGAATAAGAATTTTATCATTTTCTTTGATTCCTGCATATTCCAAAGATTGCATTGCAGTTAGTCCAGCTAATGGAATACCTGAAGCTTCTTCAAAAGAAATGTTTCCTGGCTTTTTAGACACTGCACTATTCGTTATGGCAACAAATTCTGCTATTGTTCCCATTTGTTCTTGAGGAACTCTAGAATATATTAAATCTCCTATTTCAAAGTTGGTTACCTCTTCTCCTTTTTCTACAACAATTCCACTCACGTCATAAGCAATAGTGTGCGGAAGGGAAATTGGCAAAATATTTTGCATATTTCCAAGAACAGTACTTTTATCTATAGGATTAATTGAGGCTGCTTTCACTTCAACCAATATATCTGTAGACTGAATAGTAGGTTTATTTACTTCGTTAATGAATAAACTATCTGTAATCTCTCCAAATTTCGATATTTGTAATACTTTCATTTTTTTTGTTTCATTATTAATTATGAAACAAAAATAGAAATTAGATTCCTGAATAAAATAACCCTATGGTAAGAAATCTATTTTTTTGCTCTTTCTACTCTTATTCGGCTTAAGCTTTGTTGCGTAATTCCTAAGTATGAGGCTATATGATAATTGGGAGTATACTGCTCTATTTCTGGATATTGCTTTAGAAATAAATCATATCGCTCAGGAGCAGTGAGTTGTAATTGATTTAATATTCTTTTATGTAAACTAACTACATGGCGTTCTAGGTTGTTTCTCTGAAAAGATTCGAATTCTGGATAAAGTGTATAAATTTCATCTAGTTCTTTAGCGTTAAACTCAATAACTTTGCAATCCGTAATACTCTCCACAGTAAGTGTTGCCAATTCATTATTGTAAATTGCAATGAAATCACTAATCCACCAATCTTTAATCGCAAATTGTAAAGTATGTTCTTTGCCATTATTATCTGTACAGAAAGATCTTAAACAACCATCTGTTACAAAAAATGTTTTTTTCACAGTTTGCCCTTCACAAATTAAAATTTCTCCTTTAGAAATAACTTTTTCTCTAGAAATGGTATACAGACATTCCTCTGCTTCTTGGCTAAGGGATATACTATTTCTTATTTTCTTGATTAGTTCTTTCAAATTATATAATGGTGTGTTTTTATCTAAAACTCAAAATCCAAATGAAGTTTATCTTTCAGATAAAGTAATTCTGGGTGATCTTCGGCAAATTTCTTGAATTTTTCTTTGTCTGTATACAAAAAAACCTCAGAGCTTTCGTTTTTCTCCAACTTAGACTGAATACTAATGGAGTAATTATTTAATTTCTTTTTTAAAAAATCAAGAAAATCTTGTTTTTCCTTAAGAAAATTATCAAACAATGGTTTGTTGTCCAATGTATGAATAATCATGAAGTCATCTTTCAAAACAGGTTGAGTTTTGGTTAAAGCTGTAAACAAAGTTTTGCGGTTTTTTTTATCTGCATCTTTGGCAAACTGATTCCAATGAATCATTAATTCTTCGAAAGTAAAAGCATCTTTTTCCTTCCTTTCCTCCTCTTCTGTCTCTTCTGCTTGCTTTTTTATGGTTTGATTGATAGAAAATCCTGAAAATTTGACTTTCTTTTTTGGAACACTCTTTACCAATTTTTCTTCAGTTATGGAAACAGGTATTTTTGTTTTTTTCAATTCGGATTCTTCAGTCCCTAAAGGAAATTCATTTTCTATAATTGGCTCGAGATTTTCTAAATTTATAGAGGATTCAAGAGTCACTGGAGAAGAAAAAGACTGATTCTTTACTTCTTCTTTAGTTTCGGTTACAGTTACAGATTTAGTAGATTGAGCTTTGTCTTGTGGTTTAGAATAACTTTTTTGAACTGCAGAAATTACAGGAACAATCTCTTTTTCAATTACTGGATTTTTTTTTTGCTCACCTTGAGAAAGTGAGCATAATTTAATTAAAGTTAATTCTACAAGGAGTCGATGGTTCTTGCTAATCTTATAATTAGCATCCGAATCTGCTATAATTTCAAGCCCTCTTATCAAAAGCCTAATGTCAGTGGATTTACTTTGTGTAATGTATTTTTCTTTAACAGAATCACTTACCTCTAATAATTCAATGGTTGCAACATCTTTCGAAACTAATATATCTCTAAAATGACTCCCTAGTCCTGTTATAAATTGATGCCCATCAAAACCATGACTTAAAATATCAGAAAAAATTAATAAACAGCTAGATATATCTGCTTTATTAATAGAATCTACTAATTTGAAATAATAATTGTAATCCAGTACATTTAAATTATCAATTACTGATTTGTAAGTAATATTTCTATTACTAAAATTTACAATTTGATCAAAAATTGACAAAGAATCTCTCAGTGCTCCGTCTGCTTTTTCTGCAATGACAAACAAGGCTTCTTTTTCGTAGGTAATTCCTTCTTTTTTAGCAATTGACTCCAAATGATCAACCATGTCTTCTATTTGGATTCTATTAAAATTATAAACCTGACATCTAGATAAGATAGTCGGGATAATTTTATGCTTTTCGGTAGTTGCAAGAATAAATATTGCATGTGGTGGCGGTTCTTCTAGTGTCTTAAGAAAAGCATTGAATGCTTGTGAAGACAACATATGAACCTCATCAATAATGTATATTTTGTATTTCCCAATTTGCGGAGGAATACGAACCTGCTCCATAATGTTTTTAATATCTTCTACAGAGTTATTCGAAGCTGCATCCAGCTCAAAAACATTAAAAGATAAATCTTCACCTTCGGCAATAAAATCTTTGTTAATTATCTTAGCAAAAATTCTTGCACAAGAAGTTTTTCCAACCCCTCTTGGTCCACAAAACAAATAAGCTTGAGCCATTTGTCCTGAAGAAATAGCGTTTTCTAAGGTAGAAGTAATTGAATTCTGTCCTACAACAGAATCAAAAGAATTGGGTCTATATTTTCTTGCCGAAACAACAAATTCGCTCATACGGTAAAAATAGTATTATTCTATAATTATTTAATACTGTTTGCTTTTATTTAATTAACAAATTTGAAAATAATAAACTTTTTTTGAAAAAAAATTTTGAAAGACTATAAAGAATTAATAAATTAAAAAATGAAATTAATAATTATAACTGGAGCAAGCAAAGGAATTGGAAATGCAATCGCCAAAGAATTTTATAAGAACGGATATGCTGTCATTTCACTTTCTAGAACAAAAGCAACCAACTTAAATGGAATAGAGCAGATAGAATGTGATTTGACTGATTTGGTGAGCTTGCAAGCAGTTTTTAAATCGGTATTAAATAAGGCTAAATTCTCTTCTCTAACTTCCATTACTTTATTTAATAATGCTGGAAGTCTAGGCTTAATTAAACATTTAGAAAATAATGATTATCAAATAATTATTAATTCAGTAAATATTAATTATACTGCGCCATTATTGCTAAATTCTATGTTTATAAAAGAAACTGAATCTTGGGGGATAGACCGTAAGATTAGAACAATTTCTTCGGGGGCAGCAAACAGTGATATTGATGGTTGGTCAGTTTATTGCAGTACCAAAGCTGCAGTAAATAGAATGACGAGTGTAATTGGGTTAGAACAAGAAAATAAAAAAAGTCCTGTACATACAATTGCTATTTATCCGGGTATTGTGGATACTGGAATGCAAACGGAAATTCGAAATGCATCTGAAGAAAACTTTAGCAATGTCTTACGATTTAAAGAAATGAAAGCCAATAATGAACTAGTTTCTCCTGAAGAAGTTGCTATAAAAATTCTTGTTATTGAGAATGACAGTTCTATTGAAAACGGAAGTATTGTAGATGTAAGGGATTATTAAAAATAATAATTAAGCAAATCAAATATAACAACTTCTAATGTTAGAGAATATTTTATTTTACTAATCAAAATCACTCTATTTCCTTAACTAATTTACACTATTCAAGGTTGAATTCATTTTAGATAAATGATTTTAATTACACTTGGTTTTATTCAACGTTATGGATGACTAATCAATGGTTGATTAAATAAACTTTTACAGTTTATTTAGGAGTTTTTTTTCGAATATTATGTACTGTAAAGATTCGAAAGTTATTAAAAATTAGTCACATAATAATTACTTAAATAAGATTTAAAAATCTATATTGTAACTATTGTAAACGTAAAAAATAAAAATCATGATTAAAAATTTTAAAAAAATTGCTATTTTAGCCACTGCTACAATACTTATGATTAACCCAAAAAATTCTGATGCTCAGGCTTTTGAAGAGGAGAAAATGTACATTAGTTTAGGATATGGAGGGCCAAATCTATCTGCTAGTTTATTTAAAGTATACGAATCTTTGGTTGGATATAAAGTTACTGGAGTAGGACCTATTCATGCAAAATTTGAATATGCTGTTTCTGATAAAATTGGAATTGGAGCTTCACTAAACTTTGTAAATACTAATGTACAATGGGATGTAATATCTGGTTCAGAAACTTACGAACAAGGATACAAATACATGGCTTTAGCTGCAAATGCAAGGATTAATTGGCATTTTGTAGATAATGACAAGTTAGATGTATACTATGGATTGGGATTAGGGTACAATTATTCTAATAGTGAATTTTACACAAGTGTTCCAAATGGATTAGAAGATGCAACTTTTTCAATTTCAGGAATACCAATTGGATTCGAAACTACTTTTGGAGTAAGGTATTTATTTACAGATAATATTGGAATCTATGCAGAATTTGGATGGGCTAAATCTGTTGCACAAGGAGGGTTAATATTTAAATTATAACTCTAACAATAAAAAATTAAAACCTCCTAAATAGTTATTTAGGAGGTTTTATTATGAAAAATATTTTTAATTGCTTGTTATAGTTTCTTCCAAACTTGCTCAAAAGTAAGCTGAAATGAACCGATGAATTCATACTTAAAAGTCTCTGGGGCAATTACACTTAAAAAAGTACTTCCGTCTTCTCTGTTGTATAAATGATAAATTTGACCAACAATAGGTTCAAAATTATATTCGGTATTATAAATAATATCATTCCATTTGTGCTCTTCTAATAATTGCTCGTATTCTTTCTGTATTGCGCTAAACTTCGTGTTTAGCAAGTGATTTACCTTAGAAATTCCAACGTTCTTCCAAGTTTTAACATTAGTAGTCGAAATACTTGGAGCACCAATATTTGTCCCATACTGCTTTATAGCAGCATCATACCTTTGTGTTGTTTCATTAAAAACTACTTGATCCGGCTTTTTTTCTTTTTGTTTAGGCATTTATCTATTTTGTTTAACAAAAGTAAGTAAATTACTTCAGAAATACCTCCTGTTTTAATATTAATCTAATATCAGAAAACACACATTTTGTTTTTTTATTTAAAAGATATTTTTATCTACTGATTAAATTTATAAATTCTTTGTTTAATCAGAACATGATTCTGTAGATTAATTAAAAAAATAATTACAAAGAATTTAAAATCAAAACTATTGAAATAATTTTCACTAAATATGAAGCTAAAATTAACGAAAAATTGTCATCTTTGAAAAAGAACATAATTAGTAAGAAATGAAGTAGACAGAAACCTCTCTTCTTCCATAAAACAGGAAGAAATATAAAGCTAAAACACACTTTTTCCCAGCTATTGATTTATATTCCAACTTCGTTAGATAATTCAAATAATATTAAAAAAACAACTATTTATTATGAGAGCTTTTGTATTGATTTTCTTTTTAAATGTATTTACTGCGAATTCATTTTCTCAAGAATTAAATTTTGATGAAATCAGCCCCTTCAATAATATTAAAGAAATAAAGCATTTCGAAATTTTACATTCCTCAAAATCTAGTGATACTAGATTATTAAATTATTATTTTTATAATTCAGATGGGAATATAATTGAGAAAAGATACAATTATAGAACAACCCAAAAAAAGCGTAAAAACCTTGGTGAAAAAAGGGATAGATTTATTTATACCGATACTGTGGGTACAAAAGAGAATCCTGCATTTACTACAATAAATTACAAATATAATAAGAAAGGAAATCTAATTTATAAGAGTTATAGGAACACAGAGCCCGTATTTCTTATCAATGGGTTCTACACTGAAAACCCAATCATTTCTGAATGTAAAAATTATAATAAAGAAGGATTACACACCTCTTCTGAAATAACCTATGCAATAGGAAATATTGAAACTCATTATTATACTTATGATAAAAATTTGATTTTAAATAAAAAGATATATAGAAATGAAAAACTATATAGATCTGTTTTTTTTGTGTACATATTTTATTAAAATCAATAAAAACGCCTAGAGTTAAAGATGTAATAGAAAGGTAATTTTAATCAATTATCAAATTAATAGAGAACTTTTAGATTTTTTTTCTAAGCCTTTCAAAACAAAGTTTATTTCATTGATAAGTTAATAAGCAACTTAAACAAAACTCAATAAATACCCTAAAAATCCACCTCCTATTACAACCCACATAGAGTTCAGTTTCTTTGGACCAAATACAAAGAAGAAACTAAGAGCAGCAATAACTAATGCTTGCCAAGAGAATAACATTTCTTCATTAAGAGTTGGAAATATCGTTTCTTTTCCCATTGTAAATAATACTGCTAGCATAATTGAAACAGCTGCAATATTTACCGAATCCAAGAAATAGCCTAGGAACTTAGAACTTCTCATTTTTTTAACCAGAGGATTTAGCATCCATACAAATACAAAAGAAGGAAGAAAAATACCAACAGAAGCAGCCATAGCCCCCTTAAATCCTGCCAATTGATACCCAATAAATGTTGCCGTAGACAATACTGGACCAGGAGTAAATTGCCCTACCGCAATGGCGTCTAGCAGTTCTGCCATTGTCATGTAACCTGCAGAAACTAATTCGTCTTCTAAATATGCGAAAAGCACATATCCACTTCCATATAATACAGCTCCAACTTTAAGAAATATCCAAAATACTTTCATTGCAGGAATAGCAGATTTTACAATTACAGCTGTTGTCAAATTTAAAGAGAGAAAAGGAAGTAAGGATTTATAAGACTTTCCTGTTTTTTTTTCCTGAGAATAAAAGATGATTGCACCTAAAATACCAGCTCCTAACAAAGCTAACACCTCATTTATTCCTGATAGACTAGCTGCGATTACAAACGCTCCTAAAACTCCTAATTCCCAGCTTTTGAGTGCTTTTTTACCTAACTTGAGGACAGCTCCTGCAATAATAGCTAAAACAGCTGGTTTAATTCCAAATACAAATTGCTCTACTTGTGGCATTGTTCCGTATTCTACATAAAGGAATGCAAGAATGCAAGTAATAACAATTGCTGGAAATATAAAACAAAAACCTGCTACAAATAATCCAATAACTCCTGCCCTTTGATAACCGCAATGCATTGTCATTTCTGTAGAATTGGGTCCAGGAATAAGGTTGGTTGCTCCCATCAAATCTAGAAAATGTTGACGATCCATCCATTTTCTTTTGGTTACAATTTCATCCTCCATCATAGAAACATGAGCCGCGGGTCCACCAAAAGCAATAAGCCCAAGCTTAAAAAAAACTTGGGCTACTTCTAAAATATTTTTATTTGATTTCATAATCGCTTAAAAGTAAATTATTATAAATAAAGATTAAAGTCTTAAAGAAAATTTAATAATATTGAAATTTACTTTTTCTGAGCTGCAAATATTTTTGCTGCATCAGCCAAAAACTTTTGAGATTCTTTACCTGCCTCTGTTCTAGGATAACTAAGCTTTCCCCATTGATTAATGCTTATTTCTTTTGAATCTGCTTTTCTAGTTGTATTGAATATCCAAACCGTAGGATATCCTCTTACTTTAAATACTTGAGCCAATTGTTGATTTTGAGCTTTAATATTTGCTGGCAATTGTTTTTTTCTTGGAAAATCTAATTCCAATAAAATAACGCTTTCTTTCGCCCATTTTTTGAAATCATCTTTTGCAAACACATTCGCTTTTAATCTAGTACACCATCCACACCAGTCACTTCCTGTAAAGAACCCAAAAATAGGCTTTCCCGTCTTTTTTGATTCAGCATCTGCTTTTTGGAAATCTGTAAACCAAGATAATTCGTTTACATTTTCAGTGATTGCTTCTTTGTTTGTAGTCGTAAAACTAGTTGATAATCCAAACGCTAGAATAGCAATTAGAGTAATGTTAATAATTTTCATAATGTATTTATATTTTATATGATTCAAATATACGAAAAATTCATTTTTTATTCTCGTAACTGTAACAACTTGTTAACGTAACAAACCTTACAATTTATATGCCAAAAATTGCTTTACTGTTCTCTGTAGTAATGTTTGCAACTTCTTCTAAAGAAACTTCATGAATTTCTGCAATTTTATGTGCTATTACTTTTAAGAAAGAAGATTCATTTCTTTTTCCTCTATACGGATGTGGAGCCAAATAAGGAGAATCAGTTTCAAGAACCAAGTGTTCCATAGGAATTTCTTTCACTACTTTATCTAATCCAGCATTTTTAAAAGTAACCACCCCTCCTATTCCAATCATAAATCCTTTGTAACCTATGATTTTTTGAGCCTGTTCTTTTGTTCCAGTAAAACAATGAAAAATACCTGTTAAGTTTTCATCATTGTGTTTGTCTACAATTTTGAAAATCTCGTCAAAACTATCTCTAGCATGAATAACAATAGGTAATTTCTTTTCTTTAGCTAAGATTATTTGCGCTTCAAATGCAGCTTGCTGAATTCCTAAAGTTGTTTTATCCCAGTACAAATCAATCCCTATTTCTCCAATGGCATAGAACTTATTTTTTTTCAACAACTCAACATAATCATCTAGTTCCTTTCTCCAATTCTCGTTTACCGAGCAAGGATGAATTCCTATCATTGGAAAACAATTTTCTGGATATTGGTATACCAACTCCATCATTCCATCTACAGAAGTAGTATCAATGTTAGGTAAAAACAAACGAGTAATTTCATCATCAAAACATCTCTTTATCATTTCTTCACGGTCCTCATCAAATTGATTCGCGTAAAGATGGGTGTGGGTATCGGTTAAAATCATGGTGCGAAATTACGAAATTTGGATTTAAATTAGAATCTTTTATTTATTAAGAGTTTATTTAATCAATTCTCTCTTCATTTGTTCTAAATCTCGATTAAAAACATTGAAATCTACGGGAGTATTAATTCCAGAAACTGTTCCCTTATCGTTATGTTGCCAAAAATTCCAAGCTTTACTGTCTGGTGATTTTACATAATAATGGGCAATCCATAGTGTGTAATTATCAAACGTATTGTCAAAATTTTGTTTGTAAAAATCGTGATAAGTATAAATAATTGGTTTTACTCCGTAATATTTTTGGACTAAATCGGCAAATATCTTTATTCCTTTCATCAATTGAGCCGAGCTCACATTTCCTTTTTCCTCAATATCAATCACTGGAGGAAAATCTCCTTTTTGTAATGTTACAGTTCTTATGAAATGATTGGCTTGTTTTACCGCTTTTACATTGGGTTTGAAATAATGATAGGCTCCTCTTATAATCTTTTGAGATTTTGCATTCTTCCAATTATACTTAAAACGCCTGTCTTTGTGTGAAAGGCCTTCTGTTGCTTTTATAAAAGCGAAATCAAGGGAAAGATCCTTGTCTTTCATTTTGTTTACCATTTCCCAATTTATTCTTCCTTGGTGGTGAGAAACATCTATTCCATGTACTTTGTATTGGGTTGGGATTTTTATTCCAAACTCACTGTAGGATTTATAATGAATAGGAAATAGTTTCTCATAGACATCCCGCAAAGGATAAAATTCATTGGCAACATAAAAGAAATTAGTAATCAAAAATAGCCAAACAAAGATTCCTATGCCTCTGTTTATTATGTTTCCTTGTCTTTTACTCTTCAATTTATTGTTTTTTATTGTCAGTTTATTTTAAAATAAAATTCTATTTAATAGTTATTTGTAATATTTTATTCCAAAATAAAATGTAAGTAATTGTTCAATTTTACCTTTTATACTTGAACTAGATTTCTCAATTTTGTTTCATAATTAAAACAAAAACTAAAGTAATGAAAACTATCAAAAAATTAATACTAGGAACAGTAATATTATTTAATTCTACTGTTTACGCACAAAACGAAATAAAAGAAACGTGTACTGTACTAGATATTCAAGTAAAAGGGGAAGGCTTGATAAATTCTGAACAAGCAGGAAACCTAACGAGACACTTGATGAACAAACTGAATGTTTACACTATAAGCTACGACCAAGATATTAATTATGTTTTGAGTGAAGAGACAGAGAAATCACCTGAGTCCAAATTATCTTACGCTTGTTACAGTATTCAGTGTTTAGAAAAAATAGGAAAACTATTAAAAACAGATAAAATGCTAAGTGGTTATGTGGAAAGAACGAGAGAGAACGTTATTATTTCTTTTAGAGAATTTGATGTAAAAACAGGTAAAATAACTCGATCTAAGTCAAGGGAATATAAAAATATTCCAGAGCAACTTAAAAACATGATTTTAATAACATTACAAGATATGTATCTCTTTGATAAGGACAAACAATTAGATGATTATTTGACGAAACTAGAAAGCAGAGAAAGTCCCGTGAACAATCCTAACGTAAAAAGATTAAATCTTTCTGGAGTAAGAATGGGAGTGGTTCATGTGTTTGGAGAAAACGGAAGTCGATTAAGCGAATCTGAATCTGTAGGTGGGTTTGATGCCTCATCTACTCTATTTCAATTTGGTTACCAATTTGAAAGACAATATTTAAACCAAGGAAGAGTGCAAGGATTATTTGAGTTTATCCCTACAATAACTGGTCTTGAACAAGGTTTGTTCTTACCTTCCTTAACAATTTTACACGGATTAAGAGATAATAAATCAGGAATTGAATTTGCATTTGGACCCACTTTTGGATTTACCAAAGTAAGCGAAGGATACTACGAAGGAGGAGATTGGAAAAGAAGTAACGAATGGACGGATTCTATTCCAAATCCTAACGATATGTTCACAAGAATG
Organism: uncultured Flavobacteriales bacterium; assembly: GCA_905182785.1. GTDB lineage: Bacteria > Bacteroidota > Bacteroidia > Flavobacteriales_D > CAJJDF01 > CAJJDF01. The sequence continues at coordinate 31,641 of CAJJDF010000036.1, read as the reverse complement.
GATAGCCGTGGAAATGTGAAATTAACTGCAGGTTTCTTATTTGGTGCAGGTTTCAGTATAAAAAGTGGAGATTTGAATATCCCTGTGAATGCTTTTGTTGTAATGCAGAAGAAAAGTTTTAGAGCTGGAATATCCTTTGGATTTAATGCAAAGGGGAAGTAAACAGTAAAAATATGACAGACCCTGAACTAGATTCAGGGTCTGTTTGCTTAAAAAAGAACAACTAACTAACAGATTTTAAATTAAGTTCAGAATGATATAATAAACCAACCAATGAAATACTTACCCAACATAGTTTCTGTATATAGGCTGCTTATGTTTCCTCCTCTTTTAATATTGTTGATGTATGAGAATGAGGAGACTTTATTTCTAATTATTTTTGTAATCAGTATCTTGATCGATATTATATATAAATGGATACTCATAAAACTTAATGTGACTTCTAAATATGGTTACAAACTAGATTTATTAGCAAGTATTGGGTGTTATTTCTTAGCCGTTATTGCTATTTCTAATTTTCATTGGAATTTTTTTCACCCTTTTAAATATTGGTTTTATAGTTTTCTACTTGTGTATCTGTTTGCTATTCTATTTAGCTTAATCAAATTCAAAAATTTTCCTCGTTTACATATCAATAGTTTGAAAATTGTAGGTTTTGCTCAAGGAGTATTTTTAGCTCTATTATTTGTTTATCAATTTATTCCTTGGATATTTATTATAGCAATGGCAGTTGGAATAATTATAAAAAATGACAAGATAGCTAGTATTACAAAACTAAAAGTGATAAAGTCTAAATCTAATATTCATCCTCATATTAAGATAGAGAACTAACAAAGAGTTTTCATTTAAATGCTTAATGATTTAGTATATATGGAAAAAGATTGACTCTGAAAACTTCAAACAGTAAATTGAGAATAGTTTGATTATTATTAATCTATGATTGTAGGTGTTTATTCACCCTCTCACTTTATGTAAAAAAGTTCTTTCCCTAAGCTAAATTGAATCCTTAAATCTTAAAATTGCTAAAAAAAAACTCGGAAATTGATTTACTCCCCTTCCATCATCTCAGCAATCTCCATCCATTCCAAAGACTTTTCGTCTAATGTTTCACTAGTTTTTTGAAGGTCATCCGATAATTTTTGTAAGCCTTCTGGAGCTAGGCTTGTATCGTACATTTTTTCTGTAATGCTCTTTTTATCTGCTTCCAATTTAGCAATTTGAGACTCAAGTTTCATAAACTCTTTTCTCTTGTTGTTACTTATTGCTGGTTTATTCTTTGGCTTTCCTTCTTTTTCTACCAAAGTCTCATATTTCTCAGCTCTGTCACTTTTTTCTTCTCTGTTGGCAACTCTTTGTTTCTCATTATCGAGAATCAACATTTCTCTGTATTTTGTATAATTACCCAAAATATCTTTAATCAACCCTTTTCCTTTAAAATAGAATATATGATCACACACTTTATCAATAAAATACCTATCGTGAGAGATTACAATTAAACAACCTTGAAATAAATCTAAGAAATTCTCTAAAGCCTGTATCGTATAGATATCCAAATCATTGGTTGGCTCATCTAAAATTAAAAAATTAGGATTTTCTAATAAAATTGTCAACAAATACAACCTTTTCTTTTCTCCACCACTTAGTAATTCTACTTGCTGGTAATGCATGTCTTTAGGGAAGAAAAACTTTTCCAACAGCTGAGCAGCCGTAATCGACTTTCCTTTTTCTAGAGGAATAGCTTCTGCAATATCTTTTACAATATCTATCACTTTTTTTCCCTTCTTAAACTTCATTCCTTTTTGGTTGTAATAACCATACTTTACCGTGTCGCCCGTTACAATTTTACCAGAATCAGGAGCTAGTTGATCCATTATCATATTAATAAAAGTGGTCTTCCCTACTCCATTTTTCCCTACAATTCCTATCTTTTCATGACGTTTAAAATTATAAGTAAACTTATCCAGCATTATATTATCTCCAAATGATTTGGAAACTTTATGAAATTCAAGAATTTTTGTACCCAACCTAGTAGAAAGTACTTTTAATTCCAATTTAGAATTATCAATCTTTTTTGTTGCCGCTTCTTTTACTGCTCCAAATGCATCAACTCTTGCTTTTTGCTTAGTTCCTCTAGCTTTTGGTTGTCTTCTCAGCCAATCCAATTCTTTCTTCATTAGATTTTTAGCCTTATCAATAGTAGTTTGATCACTTGCAAAACGTTCCGCTCTTTTCTCCAAATAATAAGAATAATTTCCTTTGTATTTGTAGCATTCTCCTCCATCCAGTTCAATTATATCAGAACAAATACTTTCTAAAAAATACCTGTCGTGAGTAACCATAAACAAGGTTAAATTCTTTTGTGACAAATATTCTTCCAACCATTCAATCATATCTAAATCCAAGTGATTGGTCGGTTCATCCAATACCAAAACATCTGGATCATTCAACAAAACTTTAGCTAAAGCCAATCTTTTGTGTTCCCCTCCCGACATTTTTTTTACACTTCTTTCAAAATCATGATGACCTAAAACTGATAGGATTTTTTGAGCTTGTTGCTCAGCATCCCAACCACCAATACGATTCATTTCTTCCATTGCATCCTGAAAAGCATCCGATTCTGGAGCATTCACAGCTAATTCTTCGTATTCTTGAACAATTTTAAATTTAGGAGAATCAAAAATGTATTCCTTTATGGTTGAATATTTATCGAAAGAGTCTGCTTGATCCAAGAAACCAACCGTAGTATCATTTCTCATTATAACTTGACCAGTATCAGCAGTTTCTATACCACAAATAATTTTCAATAAAGTAGACTTTCCTGTCCCATTTTTGGCAACAAGAGCAATTTTATCTCCTTTGTCTATTCCAAAGGTAACTTCGTCAAACAATACTCTTATTCCGTATGATTTTGATATATTTTCTATTGAGAGGTAATTCATGTTTTATTTTAGTATAAATCTTGCAGTGTTTCTAGTCTTCTGCTCAAGGTAAATTTGTTTGTCTTTTGTCATGTTATCAATTACATCTTCCGAGTAATGTCTTATAGTTAATAAGGTAACATTTTCATTATATCTCGCAAGAAACGAATCTTTTATTGAATGAAAAAATTGAGCCACTTTTTTTTCGTCATTTTTAAAACAAAGTGACAAACTCAAGGCAGAATTTTGAATTAAATTTACTTTCAGTTTAGCTTTAGACAAAGCTCCAAAAATAAAACTCATGTTATCTTCTGCGATAAAAGAAAAATCTTTGGTTGAGATTGAAACTAAAATTTGATCTTCTATAAAAATATAAGAAGGTAATAAAGCATCAAAAGTAGTTAGTTTTTGAACAACAGTACCTTCTCCCTCATGATTTAGAAATGATTTCACGTACAAAGGAATCTCTTTGTTTTCCAGTGGCTTTATTGTTTTAGGATGAATAACGGTAGCTCCATAGTAACTTAATTCTAGAGCTTCACGGTAGCTCATTTTATCAATTTTTGTAGCCTCTGGGTAATATTTTGGATCTGCATTTAAAACTCCAGCTACATCTTTCCAAATCGTAACACTTTCAGCATCCAAACAGTATCCTAAAATAGCTGCCGAAAAATCTGAACCTTCTCTACCTAAAGTAGTCATTTTGTTATCCGAATCACTTCCAATAAACCCTTGAGTTACTATAATTGATTCCTCTTTCAGTTCATTAATCTTCATTTTTGAAGCGTCCCAATCTACTTTAGCTTCCCTGTAGTCCGAATTTGTTTTTATTAGTGTCCTTACATCTACCCAAGTGCTTAGAATTCCAGAATTATTCAGATAATTACTAATAATTGTGGTAGACATTAATTCTCCATATCCAGCTAAACTGTCATAGGTCTTGTCGAAGTTCTTAGTATATTTATTAGCATAACTAACTTCTAGCTCCTCTTCCAGCTGAAATAAAAAATCATTGATTTCTGAATAAACCTTGTGTGATTTATCTGGAAACAAATCCCAAAGAATTTTATTATGAAAATCAACTATCTCATTTAGAGAATGTTTTAACTTATTTGGACTGTAGCAGTAAGAATTGATTAACCACTCGAAAGCATTGGTCATTTTTCCCATTGCCGAAACAACAATAACTAACTTTTCATTCGAATAATTAGATAAAATCTTCCCAATATTTCTTACGGATTCAGCATCTTTGACAGAAGCGCCTCCAAATTTAAATACTTTCATACTTCAAAGTTAATAGATACTTTATCTTTTGCATAAAAAAAGTGCTTGTGATATTCACAAGCACTTTTTGACAACTAATTATAGTTTATAATGAGCTCTTATTGCTTAATAAATCTTGTAACTCCAACTTTATTGTTGCTAGTTACTTTAATAATATAAGCTCCACTTTCTAAATCAGATACATCAATATTGTTGATTGAGTTTAAAAAAATAGCTCTAATCAATTTTCCATTCACTGAATAAATTTCAGCTTTTTCTATATTAACTCCAGAAAGAGTGAATATTGAGTTTACTGGATTTGGGTATAAAGAGAATTTTAAGTCATTTTCTTCGATCGAAGTAATTACAGAAGCAACAACATCTAATGAATCTCTTGGCTCTAACTTATATTCGTTAAAATTATAATAAACAACACCTGTAACATCATACCTTGTTCCTAAAGTAGAAGTAAATAAATACATTACATCATCAACAACAGCTGTATCTCCTGGTACGTTAGAATAATCCCATTCTCCATAACCTGCAGATGCGTTTACACACTTGGCATTAGATGCCTTAGCCAAAAGACCTTCATACATTTCGTTTTTCATTGTTGAAGAATTCAAACTTAATGCAGCAGGAAGAGTGTTTCCTGTAGAATTTGTAATTAATGTATCAATGTTTTTGATTTGAGTTAATCCGTAATACTCAGCTACTAATCCTTTGATAGTAACATTATCTCCTCTTGTTGGAGTATTTGTATTATCATAAACGTAAACTCCATTCCATGCAGCTGCTGAATCTTGAATCCAGTATCCACTTCTATAAGCAGCAGTTACAACTCCTGTAGTTTCTACTAAAGAATCTTCGTAAGGAGAATCTCCACTTACATCAGCAGTATACTGAATTTCATAAATTGACTTTGCAGAATAAGATGGTGGTGGTGGTGGTGGACCTACTAAACCAAAAATTGAAACTGAATCCAAACCAAACCCTAATGCTGAAGTATTTCTTGTTGACATTATATATTCTATACTTGTACAACCTGAAGGTACAGTAATAGAATCGGTATACATTGTTAAAGCAGTTCCAGAAATAGTTTGATATGAAGTATAAGTTCCATAAGATGAATTTGTTAAATCATAATAGTTAACTCTTAAATCTCCAGCTGTCCCTGCAATCCACATGTTAATAATGTATTTACCTCCTGGAATTACAGTTATTGCCTGTGTGGTTAATCTTTTGTGACCAGTACCTGAGTTAATAACATTAGCAAAAGAAGTTCCATGTACTGCACCAGTTGTAACTTCAGTTACATTAGCATCGGCTATGCTTGTTCTTCCTCCAAAAAAGTCAGTTGGATTTCCTGTGGTATCCCATGCAGATAAATCGCTTTGAAAAACGACTTGAGAGATTGATAAATTGGCAATGCATAACATTGCAATAGAGAATAATATTTTTTTCATAATGTATTGTGTTTTTATTTATACAAAAATAACCACAACATTATAAATACTTCGTTAATTCAATGTTAATTTATAAACACTTTTGTAGCTCCCATTCCTCTGTCAGAATAATGTTCGTCCATATAGCTCAAAGATGGGTAACTGTGCAGTAAATGACGTACTTCTTCCTTCAACTTTCCGTTTCCAACTCCATGAATTATTACAAACTCTCTAGTTCCTTTGTTAATATGTTTATCAATACCTCGCTTACAATAATCCAATTGAAATAACACAATTTGATGATTTGCCATGTGATGATGGCTATCCATTAAGTTTTCCATGTGTAAATCTATAACTGGAACTTGAATCCCTTTCTTTTTAGAACTAATAAACGGATTAACAGTTACATTTCTATTTTCAAAGGTTTTCATTTCTACCCCGTCAAAAGCATTTTTCTTGTATAGAGTAATTTCATTTACAGAACATTTCCTATCGAATCCATGTTCATCTTCTACCATAAATATACCTGTAGAAATAACTTCTATTATTTTATAAACCCCTACTTCATCTAAAAATGTTACTTCGTCATTTACTTGATACATAATACATTTAACTATTTAGGGTTTCTGTTTTCTGGCACCAATGAATCACGAATGAGTATTGCATCAATCTTATGTTTTATTTCTAATAACTCTTCCGTAACAGGATTCATCGATTCATTGCAGTTGTATATTGAATTACATTCGTTATAAACCAATTCTTCTAAAATAAGGTTTGAAGCTAAAGCAACTTGCGAATAATTTTGTGAAGCATTTTTAAATCCTCCAAACGTGTTTTGCCACATTTCTTTAATGAGCGAAATTCCACCAAAATCTGGATTCATTTCCTCTATCAAATCCCCTACATTTCCTGCTCCAGCGTGGTAAATGTGTAAAACAAAAAGCTTGAACCACAAATCACTTTCATTATAGTGAATAGTTTGCTTTTCCAATATTCGTTTGGCATGAGGAATACAAGATTTTTTCAGTAATTTGGCAGCACCAATAGCAGATAAAACAAAGTCTTTCCTATCGTCTTGACTTCTATTTACTGTTAATCCATGAGCTCTTGCAACAGATTTCATTAACTGAAAAGGTCCATAAGCCCCCACAGTAGAATACTGTATTTTCCCTGGACTCTCTATCAATAAAATAGATTGAGCATACCAAGGATTCACTCCTTGTTCTTCAAAAACTTCAATTCCTTTACTTAGTGTGGGCATTACTTTTTTGAAATCATAAAAATGATTTTTACCTGAAGTAATATAAAGTAATTCATTTGAATCCAAACAATAATTAAATCGTATATCCATTCTCACACTGTCTTTTTCTTCTTCCGTTTGTGATTTCCAATGGGTAAAAGATTCGTAGTATAATATTTGTCGCGTAGCTGCAACATTTACAATGCAAGAATCAGGAGAAAGCATCATTACTTTTTTCCAAAAACTAGGTTGTGGCAACAAATCCCATCCTTCGTTAAATAGCTGTTCATCAGGAACAAAATAAGTGAAAATACTATCTTCGTAATGGTTTACTTCTACAAAATCAAAGTTCAATTGACTTTTTGAAGAACCAAATATGCATAGAAAAAGTATGATTAAAAACGGCTTCATTATCATAGTACTAATAACGGTATTTTATAAATTTATTGAGAAACTTGATGCATTTTTTTAACAACTATTAATCGTTAATAACTCTTTATCTAATTCAATAATTAAGCCAAGCTTAAAATTTACCTAAAACATCTAATCATTTAAATCATTCTCGATACTTTTTCTCATCTTTTCCCTTAAAGAAAATCACCTGAATTGACAAGCTGGATTAACCTATCGGTTAAGAGTACTTTTAATTTTTCAACAATAATTGAAAGTATATCGAGAACGGAAGTTTTAATTGAATTATTTTTATCTTTGAACCACATAAATTTTGAAACCAAACTATGGAACCGATAACTCCTTATAAACCTACTTATAAAGTAAGAATTGTAACAGCTGCCTCTCTTTTTGATGGCCATGATGCTGCTATTAATATCATGCGAAGAATTATACAATCTACAGGTTGTGAAGTTATTCATCTAGGTCACGACAGAAGTGTGGAAGAAGTGGTAAACTGTGCAATACAAGAGGATGTACAAGCCATTGCAATGACATCTTACCAAGGAGGACATACAGAGTATTTAAAATACATGTATGATTTACTAAAAGAAAAAGGAGCCAATCACATTAAGATTTTTGCTGGGGGAGGCGGGACTATTCTTCCTTCAGAAATTGAAGAGTTACAAAACTATGGAATCACAAGAATTTACCATCCAGATGACGGAAGAGCTATGGGATTGCAAGGAATGATAAATGACTTGGTTCAACAAAGTGATTATGCTGTAGGGGATAAATTAAATGGAGAAATAAAAACTTTAAAAGATAGAAAAGTAACTTCTATTGCAAGATTAATAAGTGCTGCAGAGAATTTTCCTGAAGCTTCTCAAACAGTAATGAATCAAGTTCATAAACTAGCTGAGAAAGTAAAAACTCCTATTTTAGGAATTACTGGAACTGGTGGTGCAGGAAAATCCAGTTTGGTAGATGAATTGGTGCGTAGGTTCTTAATCGATTTTCCAGAAAAAAACATTGCTATTGTATCGGTAGATCCTTCTAAAAGAAAGACTGGCGGTGCTTTGCTTGGAGATAGAATAAGAATGAACTCGATTAAAAACGATAGAGTCTACATGCGTTCATTAGCTACAAGACAATCTAATCTTGCTTTGAGTAAACATGTTGCTGAAGCTTTGTTAATATTAAAAGCTGCTAATTTTGATTTAATTATTCTTGAAACTTCAGGAATTGGTCAATCTGACACGGAAATAATGGATCACTCAGATGTTTCGTTATATGTAATGACACCAGAATTTGGAGCCGCAACACAATTAGAAAAAATTGACATGCTTGATTTTGCCGATTTAGTTGCCATTAATAAGTTTGATAAAAGAGGTTCGCTTGACGCATTGAGAGATGTAAAAAAGCAATACATGAGAAACAACAATTTGTGGGACACTCACCAAGATGATTTACCAGTTTTTGGAACAATCGCCTCACAATTTAATGATCCAGGAATGAATACGCTTTACAAAGCTATAATGGATAAGGTTGTGGAGAAAACAGAAGCTAAGGACTTAGTTTCTAAAATTAATATTACAGATGAGATGTCGGAGAAAATATTCGTTATTCCTCCCGCTCGTACTCGTTATTTATCAGAAATCTCTGAAAGCAACAGAGCTTATGACGAGCAAGTAACAGAACAAAGTGAAATTGCTCAAAGATTATTTGGTATTTTCAAGACTATTGAATCTGTCAATAATGCTCCTGCCCTATTAAATACGATTGGAATTGAGGAAGAATCAATTACTTTAACAGATGATAATAAAGAGTTAATTGGTTTATTATTGAAAGAATTTGCAAGAATAAAAATGGACTTAAACCCCCATCATTGGGAATCTATTTTGACTTGGAACGAAAAAGTTAAAAAATACCAAGATCCTTTGTATGTATTTAAAGTAAGGGACAAAAAAATTAAAATTGAAACGCATTCTGAATCTTTATCTCATATACAAATACCTAAAGTTACATTACCGAAATACAAGGCTTGGGGAGATTTATTAACTTGGATTCTACAAGAAAATGTGCCGGGAGAATTTCCTTATACTTCAGGACTGTATCCGTTTAAAAGAACCGGAGAAGATCCCTCAAGAATGTTTGCAGGAGAAGGAGGACCAGAAAGAACAAATAAGCGTTTTCATTATGTGAGTCACGGAATGCCAGCAAAAAGACTTTCTACCGCTTTTGATTCTGTAACCTTGTATGGAAACGATCCAGATCCAAGACCCGATATTTACGGAAAAGTAGGAAACTCAGGAGTTTCTATTTGTTGTTTGGATGATGCGAAGAAATTATACTCAGGATTTGATTTGTCTCATTCTTTGACTTCGGTATCTATGACAATTAATGGCCCTGCTCCTATGCTACTTGGGTTCTTTATGAATGCAGCTATTGATCAAAACTGTGAGAAATATATTGTAGAGAATGGTTTAGAAAAAGAAACTGAATCTAAAATATTAGCAAAGTATAAGAAAGCAGGAACAAAAAGACCAGCTTACCAAGGTGATCTTCCTGAAGGAAATACTGGATTAGGATTAATGCTACTTGGTGTTACTGGAGATGAAGTATTACCTGCTGAGGTTTATAATAGAATAAAAATAGAAACTTTAATGCAAGTTAGAGGAACGGTACAAGCAGATATTTTGAAAGAAGATCAAGCACAGAATACGTGTATTTTCTCTACAGAGTTTGCTTTGCGACTAATGGGAGATGTACAAGAATACTTTATTGAAAATAAAATAAGAAACTTTTATTCTGTCTCAATCTCGGGCTATCATATTGCCGAAGCCGGAGCAAATCCAATTACACAACTTGCTCTTACTTTGTCGAATGGATTTACTTATGTAGAGTATTACTTGAGCCGAGGAATGGACATTAATAAGTTTGGTCCAAACTTATCTTTCTTCTTCTCTAATGGGATTGACCCTGAATATGCAGTGATTGGGCGTGTGGCTAGAAAAATTTGGGCGAAAGCCATGAAAAACAAATACAAAGCCAACCCAAGAGCACAAATGTTGAAATATCACATTCAAACTTCTGGTCGTTCGTTACATGCACAAGAGATTGATTTTAATGATATAAGAACATCTCTACAGGCTTTGTATGCAATATATGATAACTGTAACTCGCTTCACACAAATGCTTATGATGAAGCAATTACTACTCCAACAGAGGAATCTGTAAGAAGAGCTATGGCAATTCAATTAATTATTAACAAGGAATTAGGATTAACGAAAAACGAAAACCCAATACAAGGTTCGTTTATCATTGAGGAATTAACCGATTTAGTAGAAGAAGCTGTATTACTAGAGTTTGATAGGATAACAGAACGAGGAGGAGTTTTAGGTGCTATGGAAACAATGTACCAAAGAAGTAAGATACAAGAAGAAAGTATGTATTACGAAACTTTGAAACACAATGGAGAATTTCCAATTATTGGTGTGAATACATTCTTGAGTAAAAATGGTTCGCCTACTATTGTTCCTGCTGAGGTTGTAAGAGCTTCAGAAAAAGAAAAGAAATACCAATTAGAAATGCTTGCTAACCTTAAAGAAACGAACAAGGACAAAGTAGATGAGCAAATAAATTTAATACAAAATGCTGCAATCCAAAATGAAAACATCTTTGAGTACCTGATGGAAGCAACTAAATTCTGTTCTTTGGGGCAGATTACTAATTCATTATTTGAAGTGGGTGGACAGTATAGGAGAAATATGTAAAAATTAAATAAAATAAAATTATGAGTAATACAAAACTAGGCGGAACGCCAATCACAACAAAAGGAGAATTCCCTAAAGTGGGAGAAAAACTACCAACTATTCGTTTGATAAAATCTGATTTATCGGAATTGACTAATGAAGACTTAAAAGGAAAAAAAGTCGTATTTAATGTTTTTCCGAGTGTCGATACAGATGTATGTGCTATGCAATTGGGTCAGTTTTCTAATAAATTAAAAGACAGAGAAGATGTAATGCTTGTCTTTGCTTCAATGGATTTACCGTTTGCTTTAAATAGATTCTGTGGAGACAAAGGAATAGAGAATGCAGTAACTACTTCAGACTTTAGGCATAAGTCTATTGCTAATAATGGAATGGAAATGAAAGAAGGTGCTTTAGCAGGATTGTATGCGAGAGGTGTTATGGTAACTGATGAAAACGGAATTATTACTTACAGTGAATTATGTAAGGATATTGTAGATGAACCAGATTATGAAGCTGCATTGAAAGGATTGTAATGAAATTCAATAAAGAATTTAAAGATGCAGTTTTACAGCTGTCTCAAACCGAAAAAGATAAGCTGCTTTTACAGTTGCTAAAAAAAGATGCGGTATTGAGTAGTAAATTGCAATTTGAATTACTAGATGATAAATCAGTTGATGAACGTCAATTGGTGATGGAGAAAACTATAAAAGATAAAATAGCTTACTTTTCTACTAAAAGATACTCTCCTAGTTACTTATTGAAACGATTAAGGAGTGTGAGTACATTGATTACAGCACACGTAAAAATCACTAAAGACAAACTGGGTGATTCTTATCTTAATTTAGTTATGCTAACTGAAACTTTAGATACTTTTAATACCAAACTAGAAAAAACAACTCCAGGACAATCGAGAAAATTGGGGATTTACTTTGTTTCAAAAGCTTTTAAAGTATTAATTGGTATCACTAAACTGCACGAAGATTATCACCTTGAGCACAAGGAGAATCTTGAAAGACTGGGCAAATTATTTTCCTCGAATAAGCATATGATACGTACTTCAAAACAAAATGGGTTTGATATAAACTGGTTAATTTCAACAGAAATTCCTGAGAACATTGAGGAAATTTATAAAGAGATAAAAAAACAAGGATACTTAATGAGTAAAACTTATCTAAGCACTACCGATTATAATTCAAGAATAAATTAATACGAATGCTCCCAATCCAATGCCCTTTTTGTCAGTATTCTCTTTTTTTTAATGAAGAAAGAAGTTATGTGTGTGAAAATAACCATAATTTTGATTTATCAAAACAAGGATATCTTAATCTATTACCAGTAAATAATAAAAAATCTAAGTCTCCTGGAGATAATGATATGATGGTGAAAGCTAGGCGAGAGTTTTTAGAACAGGGATTTTACGATCCTTTGATGCAAGAAATAAAGAGTGTAATTGAGAATGAATTAGAATTTAATTCTGAGGAGATTAACACTATAGATTCAGGATGTGGGGAAGGTTACTATTCCGAAAATGCTCTGAATAATTTGAACAATATAAAATCTAATATTATTGGAACCGATATTTCTAAACATGCTATAAAACAAGCTGCAGGGAAATACAAAGAGAATTTTTATTTTGTGAGTTCCATTTATAATTTACCCGTAAAAACAGAGAGTATAGATTTAATCTTATCAGTCTTCTCCCCTAACGATTCCAAAGAATTCGGTAGAGTTTTGAATGATAAAGGCTATTTGATTATAGTGAGCCCAGGAAAGAATCACATGAAGCAATTAGCCGAATTAATTTACGATTCTTTTCGTCCCCACGAATATAATATCATTGAAAAAACAGGAGAACCATTTTCTCATAGTTCTACCCACAGAAAAACATTTGAAATAGAAATTAACAATTCTGGGATGTTACAGAATTTACTAAAAATGACTCCTTATTATTGGAATACGAGTAAAGAAGGACAAGAGAAAATAAAGAATTGTAATGCTATTACTATCACTTGTGATTTTAATATTACAGTATTTAAAAAAGCATAAAAAAAATCTCGCTCTGATATTTCAAAATGAAATTTTGAAATGTAAAATTTTGACTATTATTTATTTACAATTAATAATTTTCTGTCTGAATTATTCTCTAAATTAACAATTACCATATCAACAAAAAATTGTAGAGAAGAAGAAAAAGTACCTTTACACTTTGAACTGATCTTGATTCACTTCTAGAAATACCGTTAAATCTAGTTTTGATATAATCTTCTGATCCATCAAAATGCAATCCCGTATTTTGAGCAAAAGTTAGTGTTGGTAATAAAAACAATAAAAGTCGTATCTTTTTCATAATATGAAATTTACTTAAAACTATTTTTTGATGGTTCGATTAAATTATTAAAAATGTGTATATTTATTTGAATATTATTTAATTAAAATCTCATGAAAAAATTATTACTCTCATTATCGATATTCTTTTTTACAACTATTTCTTTCTCACAAAATGCATTAAGCCTTGACGGAACTAACGATTATGTAAATTGTGGAACTGGAACTTCACTTAATATAACTGGAACAGCAATAACTATGGAAGCTTGGATTTATCCTACTTCCTGGCGAACCAATATTTGGCAAGGAAATGTAATAAGTAAAGAAGGAACTGGAACCGGATACATGTTAAGAGTAGGTGCTGGAGGGAAATTAAATATGAATGTTGGTAATGGTCCTGGAGCAGGAACTTGGAATGAACTTTCATCCAGTACAACTGTATTAACTCTAAATACTTGGCAACATATTGCTGGTACTTATGATGGTTCTTATCTAAGGCTTTATGTAAACGGAATCGTTACTGATTCTTTAGCTAAGACGGTTACCATGACTGGATCAAATACCATAAATCTATTATTAGGAACCTCTCCTTATGATTTAACTCGTACTTTTCCAGGGAAAATTGATGAAGTAAGAATATGGAATGTAGCAAGAACCAAAGCACATATAAATGCAGATATGAACAATGAATTGTGTTCTGTACCGTCTAGTGTAAAAGCATATTACAACCTAAATCAGGGAGTTGCTGGAGGTGTAAATACAACTGTTACTACTGCAACAGATTATTCTGGAAATAGTAATACTGGTACATTGGTTAATTTTTCATTGTCAGGAACTTCATCAAATTGGGTAACAGGTCAAACATTGGTTCCTGGAGTGGTTGTAAATACTATTAATGTATCAGCTTGTGGGTCTTATACTATGCCTAATGGAAGTATTATTACAATAGCTGGAACATATTACGATACGCTACCGAGTTCAACACCATGTGATAGTTTGATAGGATATAATATTAGCTTTCCTGCTGCTATAATTAGCAATACAATTAATGATGTGGGTTGTGTAAATTATACAACTTCATTAGGAAATATAATCACTACCTCAGGGACTTATTACGATACTATTTCAACTGGTTCTGGTTGTGATACAACTGTAGAGTATATTATTACTATCTCTGGACCTGTAGATGATTCTGTTTTCAGAGTTGGAGGAAGAATGGATTCTTATGATACATGGGCTGCTCACCAATGGGTAAGATGTGACAGTAACTTTAAACCTATAATAGGTGCAACAAATAGATTTTATATTGCAACACAGCCTGGAGATTATGCTGTAATTGTTACTCGTGGGAGTTGTTTAGACACTTCTGATTGTATAAATATAGCTTTGTCGAATATTGAAGAAATAGATCTTAACAACTTCTTCTCTGTTTATCCAAATCCTAGCAACCAATGGATAACAATAGATTCTGAGATTCCATTATTGAAAAAAAATATAAAAATTTATACAACAACAGGAATTTTAGTAAATGATTTAACAAGTGTAGGAAAAAATATTAATGTTGAATCACTAACAAGTGGAATCTATGTTATACAGATCAATTTTGACGAAAAAATCTACTTTTCTAAATTTGTAAAAAAATAATAACCTAAATATTAAACAATGAAAAAAATATATTTGTTGATTATAACAATCAATTTATCAAGTTTTTCTTATTCTCAAAATATAGCTCTTCATTTTGATAGTCTAAATACTCATGTTCAAACAACTTACTCTGGAATTTCTGGAGGAACAGGCGCTAGAACAATTGAGGCTTGGATAAAAACTACTTCAAATCATGTTCCTTCAGCTAGTGGTAAACAAGGCGTGATAGCAGATTATGGTTCTTTTACAACTGGAGGTCGTTTTACTTTTAATGTCTTATTTAATAATGCCCTTAGAATAGAAGTTGGTGGAAACGGATTAAGTGGAACAATATCTGTTAATGATGGGAACTGGCACCATGTTGCAGTCGTCTATAACCCTTCTGCTACAAGTGAATATAGTTTATATGTAGACAGTGTTTTAGATGTAGCTGGAAATTTAACCATAACAACAAATACGGGTTCTTTAACTAATTTAAGAATTGGAAAAAGAATTGATGCAGCAGGCGGATTTAGAGGGAGTATTGACGAAGTAAGATTTTATAATTATGCGAGAACTTTGGCGCAAGTTGGTGCTGAAAGAAATGATGAATATTGTACTTTACCTTCAGGTTTAGTGGCTTATTATAAATTTAATGAAGGAATTGCTAATGGAACTAACACTGGAAAAACAATAACAGCAGATTATGCTGGAAACAATGATGGTACACTTACAAACTTTCTACTTACTGGTACTACAAGAAATTATGTAGCTGGACCAACTTTAACACCTGGACTAAATAAAAGTGTAGTTACTGCTTCTACTTGCGTAACTTATACTTCAACTAGCGGGAAGGTATTTTCTTCAACAGGAATATATTACGATACATTAACTAACTCTGTAAGTTGTGATAGTTTAGTGAAATATGACATTACCGTCACTTCTAGAATTATTACTCAATCTATTACTGCTAACGGTTGTGGAACTTATGTTACTCAGCTTGGGAAAATCATTTCAACTTCAGGAACTCACTATGACACTCTTTCTTCTGTTACTGGATGTGATAGTCTTATTGAATATATACTTACTATTACTACTAATAATAGTACAGTAACTCAAAGTGGAAATACTTTAACTTCTTCTGATACTTGGGAAAGTCACCAATGGGTAGATTGTAATAACGGATATTCTCCTATTATTGGTGAAACTACAAGAATCTATACTCCTCCTATTTCAGGGAGTTATGCTTGTGTCGTTTATAGAGGTACTTGCTATGATACTTCTACTTGTACTATAATAACGATTAACAATGCTAGTATAAATGAAAATTTAAGAGACTTATACCAAGTATATCCTAATCCTGTGAAAAATAGTTTGTTTATTAGTTATAATGCTTCTGATTTAAGAATACAAACTATTCAAATTTTAGATGTTACCGGAAAAGTAATGACTGTTGTAAACAGAAACTTTAATCAAATTGATATTTCTGAATTAGCTACAGGAACTTATATCTTAAGGTTAGAAACAGGGAGTGGAATTTCAACACAAAGATTTATTAAAGAATAAAACAATTTATCAAACAATAAAAAAGCCTCATTCGAATTACGAATGAGGCTTTTTTTTTAGAATATGAAAGGCTTTAATCTTAACCCTTACAACCTTAATACTATCTTCTTATAGAACAAAGGCACAATAATAGAGTACATAACTGATATTAGAAACATTCCTAAAAAATAGAAACTTAATACTGTTGTTGTATCTCCCATTATTTCAGAAGACTGTGTTGCTTGCTCAATGTAATCTTCTTCTGTTTTATCAGTAAAAAATGCATTATTCTCTTGTATTGTTTCAAACGGTACAGAAAGAGCCTGCTCTATTGCTGCCTTCACATGGTTTTTTAAAAACTGAGGGTTAATAAATTTTAGGTAACAAAACAAGAATACAACTACAATCAATATATATTTCCCTGCATTCTTAAGACTATTCTTAAAATTAATAACAAAAGGATGAAATTCTTTGTCTTTTTTTACCTGAACATACAATCCAATAATTATTACACCAAGAATGAAAAATAAATTCAAATAAATCCCAATTCTAAAGTGATGTGGGACTTTTAAACTATTCATTACTAGCAACAACAATATCCATATTGCTGCTAGTGAAACCGGAATTGAAACTCTTCTCTTTTCCATTTTTTTTAATTTTCATAACCAAAAACCACATACTTTAAATATTTGGTTTTTAGCTGTTTGTTTTTTTTGGAATTTGTTCCGATAACTATTAGAATTCTATCCGTTCATTGATGCTAAGAACTCAGCATTCGTTTTTGTGTTCTTCATTCTATCCTTCATGAATTCTATTGCTTCAATTGGGTTCATATCTGCCAAGTATTTTCTCATGATCCACATTCTCTGCAATTCTTCTTTCCCCATCAGTAAGTCTTCTCTTCGAGTTCCAGATGAAGTAATATCTATTGCTGGATAAATTCTACGATTAGCAATTTTTCTGTCTAATTGTAATTCCATGTTACCAGTTCCTTTAAACTCTTCGAAAATTACTTCGTCCATTTTAGAACCAGTATCAGTTAATGCAGTTGCAATGATAGATAAGGAACCTCCGTTTTCTATCTTACGAGCAGCTCCAAAAAATCTTTTTGGTTTGTGTAATGCATTTGCATCTACCCCTCCAGAAAGAACTTTACCTGAAGAAGGAGAAACTGTATTGTATGCTCTAGCCAATCTTGTGATTGAATCTAATAAAATACATACATCATGTCCACATTCTACCATTCTTTTTGCTTTTTCAAGCACAATGTTAGCTACTTTTACGTGTCTTTCTGCTGGCTCATCAAAAGTAGAAGAGACAACTTCTGCATTTACATTTCTTGCCATATCTGTTACCTCCTCTGGTCTTTCATCAATTAATAAAATAATCAAATAAACCTCTGGGTGATTTTCTGCAATTGCATTTGCAATGTCTTTTAATAAAACTGTTTTACCAGTTTTTGGCTGTGCCACAATCATTCCTCTTTGTCCTTTACCAATTGGTGCAAACAAATCCATTATTCTTGTAGACATAGTTTCCTTAGAATGTCCTGTAATATTCAGTTTCTCATCTGGAAACAAAGGTGTTAAATGTTCAAAAGGGACTCTATCTCTAATAAAAGAAGGTTCTCTTCCGTTCACTTTATCCACACTCAATAATGGGAAATATTTTTCTCCAGCTCTGGGTGGACGAATAGATCCAAAAACAGTATCTCCTGTTTTTAGTCCATATAATTTCACTTGTTGGTTAGATACATAAACATCATCAGGCGAACTTAAATAATTGTAATCTGAAGATCTCAAGAATCCGAAACCTTCGTTCATTAATTCAAGTACTCCTTCCATCTTGATTAAATTATCAAAATTATAACCGTGCTCTTCCCCTGGCTTTACTTTATTTTGATTTGATTTATTCTGATTTCTGTTCGAGTTCGAGTTCGATTTTCTATTGTTAGAATTCTCTTTCTCACTGGAGTTTTCTTTAGGGTTAGGGTTTTCTTTAGGGCTAGAATTTTCTTTAGAATTATCCTTCTCTTTTTTCACTTTACCTTCCTTATTTCCTTTGTAAAAAGGATTGTTAGGATTATTCAAATCAGCTTTAGTTGGGACATAATCGTCCGGAAAAGTTTTCTGCTTAGGATTTCTAGAATTCCTTTTTTCCTTGTATTCAGTTCTTTTTTCGTTTGGTTTGGAGTCAGATTCTGCCTTTATCGCCTCTTTCTCTACTTCTTTATTCTCAAGCTCTTCATTTTTAATAGGCTTTTTCTCGGCTCTTGATTTTGGAGCTAGTTTATCTTTCTTTTCAGTTTTCACCTCTTCTTTTACGATAACGATTGGTTTCACTGCTTGTTCATCAAGTATTTTGTAAATCAAATCTTGTTTTTTAAGATTTATTTTTTTGATGTTTAATTTTTGAGCAATTTCTTTTAGCTCAGGTAATAATTTACCTGTTAATTCTTTAATGTCGAACATATAGTATGTATTGTGATTTCTTGATATTATTTAGATGATATTAAAATAATAAAATGGCGTGATGCCTTTGTTTGTTTGTTAGTTTGGTTAAAAAAATAAAATGGAAATCATTTTATAAAAAAGAAAATACAATCATTTATTTTCTTCCCTACAATTATACAACTATTTTTTCTAATTTAGCAAAAAATCTTTCAATGATACAAAGAATCCAATCCGTTTATCTAGCCATCTCAACTATTTGCTTAGCTCTCCTATTTGTTTTTCCTTTTAGTTATTATCCAAATATGGAATATAATGTGATGGAATTAACAAATTCTGAATTAGGACCTAAAATTTTATATCCCTTATTTATCAATGTGATTGTATCTATTCTTTTAGCTCTATTTTCAGTACTAAGTTTTAAAAATAGAAAAAGACAACAACTATTAAACAAAATAAATTTTGTTGTTCTACTGGTGTTTCTAATTGTCATGTTTTTTGATTTCAATAATATTGCATCAGATTTGCCCATAGAGAAAACTGAAATTAATTACGGGATTGGACTATTTCTACCCATTGTTGCTCTTATCTGTTTATTAATGGCAAATCGCGCAATAAAAAGTGACGAAAAGCTTATTAAATCAATGGACAGAATTAGATAATTCTAACTATTCACATTTCTTAAATCCTCACTATGAATTCCAAAACTAAAAGTTGGTTTCTTCTTATTTTATTAGCCATCATTTGGGGAAGCTCATTCATTTTGATGAATAAAGCTATGTTTATAGATAATAATAAAGATTATCCCTTACTTACAGCCAATGAAGTTGGTGGATTAAGAATATTAATCTCTGGATTTGTACTACTTTTTGTGTTTTTTAGACACATTAAAACTGCTTTTAGTAAACATACTATTTTTCTAATTCTTGTTGGTATTCTTGGTAATTTTGGCCCTGCCCTACTATTTACACATGCACAACAAACCCTGTCTAGCTCATTAACAGGAATATTAAATTCATTAGTCCCAATATTCTCAGTTATTGTGGCCACATTAGTTTTTAAACACAAGATATCAACTAAAGCAATTGGAGGTATTCTTATCGGTTTAGTTGGAACAGTTTTCTTAATATATTTCAGTAATAACGGAAATGGGGACATAGAACTCATTCCTATCCTTATGGTTGTTTCTGCTACTGTTTGTTATGCTTTTAGTTTAAATATTATAAAAAATAAACTAACCGAAGTTTCTTCTTTTGCAATCACTTCTATATCCTTAGTTTTTATGATAATTCCTTCTCTAATTACTCTCGGTTTCACAGATGTAATTGATAAGGTGAGTAATCCTATTTATTATCCTGCAATTGGGTATACTGCTTTACTAGCTGTAGTTGGAACTGCTATAGCGCTTGTTATTTTTAATGAATTAATAAAGCTTACAACTTCTGTTTTTGCTTCTTCTGTAACTTACCTTATCCCTGTTGTAGCGATCCTTTGGGGATTGTATTTTAACGAACCTATTTCTTGGGGAATATCCTTTGCTACGTTAATTATTGTGGGTGTTGTGATAGTTAAAAAAGAGGAACAGAAAAGAGCCGAATTAGAAAAAAATAATTCCTGATTCTCATTTTTTACCCTTTTCTGAATAAAAAAATAATTGGGAATAGAAATACAATCTTTTTCTATCGTTTCTATTTTACTAAAAAATATTATTTTTCTTACAGTCTTTATACTTATTCTATCATAGTGGTGTGTATTTTTAAATCTATCAATTAGTCTTTGAATAAATTTTAATGAAACAAAAAATAGTAAAAACTACTATAACTGTCTTTATCATTGAAATTTAATTCTGCTTCTTAATTCATGATTATTTATCCTTTTTTTTTGGAGAAGCGCTATCTGCATCTTCCATTTTGGAAATAATATCTTCTGGAGAACTCTCCTTAGATACAGCATCTTCTATTTCCGTAACAATATCTTTTAAAGAGTCTGATTGTAATTCTGATTCTTCCGTTTCTTCTGAATAATATTCTCTCAATTCTTCTTCTAGCTCTCTCTCAGCACCATGTTCTATGTAATTAAAATTAAGGTCTTTAATCATAATTTCTGATATTTTCTTTCCTCTAGATTTAATCATGGCAATTGTCATGATTACACTCGTAATCAAAATTGCATACAATAACACTCCTTGATAAAAACCTGGAAGATAGTATTTAAAAGGAATTGTGTAGAATAACAATACTGTAATTAATCCTCTTGGTGCTATCCATAACTGAGGGGTAATTTCCTTGTTCCAAAGTATCACTTTTAACACAACAAACCTAACTATATAAAGTATAGCAACAAACACAATACTTTGAATCGCTACATGAAAATCTACTAAGGATGCCAATGAAATAGTAAGTCCGAATATCACAAAAAAGAAAGTTCTTAAAAAGAAGGCTGACTCTAAGGTTACGATATGAAATTCATGGAATACTGGCTTTAGCTTTTCTTTGTCAATCAGCCCTTTTAAAGGGCCTCTAAAGAACACATCTACGTTATTTAATATAATTCCAAAGAACAATATTATTATTAAAGAAGAAAGATGATAAACGGATCCTATTCCATACATTAAAGTCAGGACAGATATAATTAAAAATAATTTTACGTGACTCGTCAACTGATTAAAAACCCATACTGCAACATAACTAAAGATGATTGCTACAACAATTGTAATTGCAATGTTAGAGCTCACCCCTATTATTACATCTTGTGTAGAAGTAAAATCATTTTCTGTAGTTAAAAACTGAAAAAATATAATTCCTAAAATATCAGAAAAAGTACTTTCGTAAATCATAAATTCCTTCTTTTCTTCAGCTAAAGAACTAACACTAGGAATAATGATGGCACTGCTCATTATGGATAATGGAACTGCATAAACCAATGAGTTATAAAAACTTGAATCCAGAAAAAACTGAATGCTAAAAGCAATCAAAAGAGAACTTCCTACTAACGCAATTAGTGCAACTAAAAATGATTTTATAATCAATCCTACTTTATCTCGACTCAGTTTTAAATCAAGTGCAGCTTCCAAAACAATCAGTATTAAACCTATTTTACCAACAATAATTAATGATTTTTGAATCAAAGGATTATCAACCAAAGATGGAACTAAGAATTGCAAAGCAACTCCCAAAATCATTAATAATAATACACTGGGAATATTCGTTTTTTTGGAAACAAAATTGAAAACAAAACTAATTATCACAATAAGCGAACCTCCTATAATTAATAAATAATTTGGATCTATTCCTTGAGTACTCAATAAAAACATAATGATTAAATTTTATTAAAAATACAGTAATTAATTAAAAACGAAATTATTCTTCTTCATAAATAGGAAGAATTACTTCTTTTGAATCTTCAGTTCTGAAATGTTTTCTATGCCAAATAAGAATAATAGAAACTCCAATTGTTATGGATGCATCAGCAATATTAAAAATAAAGGGAAAAGCATGTTTCCCTCCCCAAAATGGAAACCATTCCGGTAAAGTGATATCAAATTTTATCATGTCTACCACATGGCCCATCATAAAAGATTCGTATCCTCCTGCCTCTGGCATAAACTCAGCTACCTTCCAATAAGTACTTTCTCCAAAAATTAATCCATAAAATGCTCCATCCAAAATATTGCCTATTGCCCCTGCCAAAACACAAGAAACAGCTATTAGCAATCCCCAAGGTGCTTTTTTTGTTAGTAATTTTTTTATGTAAATAATTATAGCTGTAATTGCAACAATTCGTAACAAACTAAGCGTTATTTTACCATAAGCACCTGGTAAAGTTGTTCCAAAAGCCATTCCTGGATTTTCTGCAAATTCAGTGTCCAAAATCCAAAAAGCAAATCCATGTTGACCTATAGTCATATTAGATTTTACGTAGATTTTTATTACTTGATCCAGTAATATTATCAGAAAAGTAATTAAAGCTACTTTTTTCAAAGAATATTATTTTTGTTGTGCATTTTTAGCTTCAATACTTAGTGTAGCGTGAGGAACTAACATCAATCTTCTTTTGTCAATTAATTTTCCTGTGTCTCTACACACTCCGTATGTTTTGTTCTTAATTCTAAGAATAGCATTTTCTAGGCTCATTACGAACTTTGCTTGTCTTGCTGCCTTTTGAGCATTCATTTCTCTAGAAGTAGTCGAAGCACCATCTTCCATCATGTTGAAAGTTCTACTGGTATCGTCTGTTCCATTTTCATCTTTGTGCGACAATTCATTGTTTAGTAATTCTAAATCAAATTTAGCTTCTACAATCTTATTCTCTATCAATGTTTTGAACTCTTCTAGCTCAGCTTCATTGTATCTTGTTTTTTCTTTTTTATCAGCCATTACTCTTATTTTTTTTCAATGCTAACAAATATAGAAATATCTTTGTCAAATTCTAATTCTGTTGCGTTATTTTCATTTAAATTATTTGAAAAACTAATTGAATCTGTCAGAGTCTCTAACATTATGTACTCCTTGTTTGTCTCAACTGCCTTCTTTATCACTTCATTTTCACCAAAAATTACAGCAACTCTATCTGTCACTTCAAAATCACTTTCTTTTCTAAGGTTCTGTATTCTATTTACCAATTCTCTTGCCACTCCTTCATTTATCAATTCTTCGTTCAAGGCTGTATCCAAAGCAACTGTTAATGAACCATTGTTAGCAATTAACCATCCTGGGATATCGTCTGTACTGATTTCAAAATTTTCAATTGCTAATTCCAAAACCTCTCCATTAATTTCTCCTTTCCAAGCTTTTGTCTTTTCTAACTCTATAATGTCGTCATCTTTCATTTGACCACACAGGATAGAAATCGCTTTCATGTGTTTTTTATTTTTCGACTTACCAATTACTTTGAAGTTTGGCTTTACTTTTTTAACCAAGACTCCTGTTGTATCTATCAATAGCTCCAAATCTTTCACATTTACTTCTGAAAGAATAATGTCTTTTATTTCCATTATTTGCGACTCAAACTTTGAGTCCAAGATAGGAACCATAATTCTTTGTAGCGGCTGTCTTACTTTTAATTTATTCGTTTGTCTCAAACTCAAAACCATAGAAGATACTTGCTGTGCTATTTCCATTTTTTCTTCCAAATCAACATTAATTAGCAACTCTTTAGAAGTAGGGAATTTAGCCAAATGAACAGAATTTAATTCGCTTTTTCCTGAAGCTTTATTTAAATCTAAATACAACCTATCTGCAAAAAATGGAGAAATTGGGGACATCAAAACCGAAATTGTTTCTAAACAAGTATACAAAGTCTGGTAAGCCGAAACCTTATCTTCTGCATATTCTCCTTTCCAGAATCTTCTTCTGCATAATCTTACATACCAGTTGCTTAATTGATCTAATGTAAAGCTTTGAATTAATCTACCAACTTTGGTTGGTTCGTAAGATTCGTAAGCAGTATGAACCTCACTTATCAAAGTATTTAGCTTCGACAAAATCCATTGGTCAATCTCTGGTCTGTTTTCTACTTCTGCTTCTTGATAGCTAAATCCATCAATGTTTGCATACAAAGCAAAGAATGAATAAGTATTATAAAGTGTACCAAAAAATTTTCTTTGAGTTTCAATAATTCCTTCGGTATCAAATTTCAGGTTATCCCAAGGTTGTGCATTAGTTATCATGTACCATCTTGTAGCATCTGGACCATATTTATCCAAAGTTTCAAACGGGTCTACCCCATTCCCTAACCTCTTCGACATTTTATGTCCGTTTTTATCTAATACCAATCCGTTTGAGATTACATTTTTATAAGCAACATCATCAAAAAGCATAGTTGAAATTGCATGTAAAGTAAAGAACCAACCTCGTGTTTGGTCTACTCCTTCGGCAATAAAATCTGCTTTTCTTAATTTGTTTTCTACTTCTTCTTTATTCTCAAATGGATAATGCCATTGTGCATAAGGCATAGATCCTGAATCAAACCAAACGTCAATCAAATCTGCTTCACGAGTCATTGGTTGTCCTGAAGGAGAAACTAAAATAACTGAATCCACAAAATTCTTGTGCAAATCAAACGTATCGTAGTTTTCTTGGCTCATGTCTCCTATTTCGAATGAATCGAAAGGGTTTTCAGTCATAAAACCAGCCTCAATAGATTTAATACATTCTACTTTCAATTGCTCTACAGACGAAATACAAATTTGTTCTTTTTTATCTTCACTTGTCCAGATTGGTATTGGAATCCCCCAATACCTTGAACGGGATAAATTCCAGTCATTTAAATTCTTAAGCCATTCGCCAAATCTTCCTGTACCAGTTGATTCTGGTTTCCAGTTTATCGTTTCGTTTAACTCTTGCATTCTTTGTTTTGCATGAGTAGACTTTATAAACCAAGAATCTAAAGGGTAATACAATACTGGCTTGTCAGTTCTCCAGCAATGTGGATACGAGTGTTCGTATTTTTCTACTTTAAAAGCTCTGTTTTCTTCCTTCAGTTCAATAGCAATTTCTACATCCAAAGATTTCTCTGGAGCTTCTCCTTCGTTATAATATTCATTTTTAACATATTTACCGCCATATTTACCTAATTGCGGTAAGAATCTTCCTTGTAAATCAACCAAAGGAATTGCTTTTCCTTCGTCATTCATAACCAACATGGGAGGAATTCCAGCATCTTTGGCAACTTTAGCATCATCTTGCCCAAAAGTAGGTGCGATATGAACTATTCCTGTTCCATCTGATGTGGTTACAAAATCTCCTATAATAATTTGAAATGCTTTGTCTGCATCTTCATGCGGCAAAGCCAAAGGCATTAATTGCTCGTACTTTCTTCCTTCTAGGTCAGTTCCTTTAAGTTTTCCAATAACTTCATAAGGAATTGCTTTATCTCCCGCATTATAATCAGAAATTAATAATTCTGAATTCTTAGCACTAAAATGTTTTCCTAATAAATTCTCAGCCAAAACAACTGTTATTGGTTCAAAAGTATATTGATTAAATGATTTAACAATCACATAATCAATATTTTTACCTACTGCCAAAGCAGTATTAGAAGGCAAAGTCCAAGGAGTGGTTGTCCAAGCCAAAAAGAATAAATCTCCGTGAGCTTGTTTTCCTTCGTCTACAAATTTGGTTACTTTTTCTATGCAACAATCCTTTACTTTGAATTGTGCCACTACAGTTGTGTCTTTCACATCTTTGTAACAACCAGGCATATTCAATTCATGCGAACTCAGTCCTGTTCCAGCTGCTGGTGAATAAGGTTGTACAGTATAACCCTTGTACATTAAATCTTTGTTGTAAATCTCATTCAATATCCACCAAACAGATTCTATATATTTATTGTCATAAGTAACATAAGGATCTTCCATATCTACCCAATATCCCATTTGTTCAGTTAGTTTATTCCAAACATCTGTATATTTCATTACCGACTCCTTACACGCTTTGTTGTATTCTTCAATCGTAATTTTCTTGCCAATATCTTCTTTGGTAATGTTTAATGCTTTTTCTACACCTAATTCTACTGGTAATCCGTGTGTATCCCAACCTGCTTTTCTATTTACTTGAAAACCTTGTAATGTTTTATACCTGCAAAATATATCTTTGATAGCTCTACCCATCACATGATGAATTCCCGGTAATCCATTAGCAGATGGAGGTCCTTCAAAAAATATATAAGGCTTATTTTCATCTCTTGAACTGATACTTTCTTTAAAAACATTTTTATCCTTCCAGTTTTCTAATACTTCAGAAGCAACATTAGGTAAATTAAGTGATTTATAAGTTGGGTATTTATTAGCCATTGCGGTTTTTATATTTTGGGCAAATTTAATGAATTGCTATTTAAAACAGTCGTTTTTGATAGCAATAATTTTTTGGGTAATTTAGACAAGCACTTTAAGTGTTAAAATACACATTTTAATTGTTGTTAAATAAACGCATTTATTAAAAAAACCTTTTAAAGGTCCGAGTAAAGTATTTAAAAGAAATCCGGAACTAAATACTAACTATTAATATTTGTATAACTAACTTTGTTTAAAAGAAAAATCAACAAAATGAGTGTTCAATACAATGGTAAATATACTCAAGCTTTTTTAAGTGACGCGAAAATCAAGAAGGATTCCATTGAAAACAAATTACTAGATGAATTAATTAAAGTTGAGGAAGACGAAGTTGTTTGGATTTACAGTTTGAAGGGAAACAAACTCTTGTTTGCAAAAGGTTTTGAAATCTTAAACTTGAAAGATGAAGATATCACGAGTAATTATTTAAACTCAATGTTTACTCAGTATTTTCAAGAATTCATTAATGAATATAATGATCGTATACTGTTGTTTTTATATACTAATACTATTGAGTATTTTTCAAGTAGTGTCATTATTAAAATCAAAGAAATTGAAACTTCTGCGATACTTAATATAAAAATATACCAAACAGACAATAATGGAAATATAATTTCTTTTATTGGAAGAAGTAAAATTGATAAAGATTTAAAAACAACAGACATTGTACAATATTCTTTTAAAGGTGATGTTGAAAATGAATTTCTAGAAGAAATTAATCAAAATCTGAATTTCAATAACTGTATCTCTTTAGAGGACATCAAGTTAATTGAATTTTTAGAGAAAAAAAAGGAAAACTCTGAAATTTCTAATCTATTAAATATACCAATAGAAAAAATCAATCAAAATCTTCTGAGGCTATATAAAAGATTTAATTTAAAGGATGAAAATGAGTTAGTAAAATTTGGAAAAGACAATTACTTAATACCTAATCAATTCGATAAATACCAGAATAAATAGAAAAATATTCTTGTGCGATTGAATAGTATGATTATATTCGTGATATATAATTAATAATTAATACAATGAAAACAGGAAAAGTAAAATTTTTTAATGAAACTAAGGGATTTGGTTTCATAGTGGAAGAAGGTTCAAACGAAGAGCATTTCGTGCACACATCAGGATTAATTGATGAAATTAAAGAAGATGACGAAGTAGAATTTGAATTGACAGAAGGAAAAAGAGGAATGAACGCAGTTAATGTAAAAGTAGTTAGCTAAACACATAATTGTATAATACAAAAAAGGTCGCTTGTAATTGCAAGCGACCTTTTTTATTGGTTAATTTTAAGCTTATTACATTCCTATTCCATAATATGCTTTTATTCCGTTTGGATAGATACCTTCTATCAAAACGCCTTCTTTTTCAGCTTTTTTTAGTTGCTTTTTTAATCCTTCTACCGAGTTTACTTTTTGTTTGTCGACCCTAGTGATAATAAATCCTTTTTTGATTCCAATCTTTTGCAACTTTCCCTTTCCTAATTTTTCTATTTTAACTCCATTAGCTATTCTTAGCCTTTTCATTTCTGTTTCTGAAGGAATTACAAATGAAGAGCCTAACAGATTATCATTTTTTGGTTTTTCTACCATTTTTGTATTTCCATCATGGTTTCTTAGTGTAACTGGGATAGATTTTTCATTTCCATTTCTCACAACCAACACATTAATTTTATCGCCTGGATTAAATCTTCCCACTTGTTCTTGTAATTGAGGAACTGATTTTATTGACTCTGAGTTAATCTTTAATATTACATCTCCTTTTCTAATTCCAGCTTCTTCGGCTGCTCCACCTTCTGCCAATCCATTTACAAAAACACCTTCTGTATTACCAATTTCTAGTTTATCGGCTAAGTCTTGGTTCATTTCTTGAATTCCTACTCCAATAAATCCTCTTTGTACAATTCCATATTTTATTATATCAGTCGTTACCTTCTTCATTATATTTACCGGAACTGCGAATGAATACCCCGAATACGAACCTGTTCTCGAGGCAATTGCTGTATTTATTCCTATCAATTCTCCTTTTGCATTTACCAATGCTCCTCCACTATTTCCTGGATTTACAGCTGCATCTGTTTGGATAAAAGATTCTATTGGAAAAATATTATTCTCACTGTTATTCTGCATAATATTGATACTTCTCCCTTTTGCAGATACAATTCCTGCAGTAACTGTAGAGGTTAAATTGAAAGGATTTCCCACAGCCAACACCCATTCTCCTACTTCTACTTCGTCTGAGTTTCCTATTACAATTGGACTCAAATCCGACTCTTCAATTTTCAATACAGCCATATCTGTTGATGGATCCGTTCCTATTATTGTTGCTTTATATTCTCTATTATCATTCAAGATAACTTTGATATAGTCTGCATTTTCTACTACATGATTGTTGGTCACAATGTATCCATCCTTAGAAATTATTACTCCACTCCCCGATCCTCTTTGGCTTCGGTTTGCATTTCCACTGCCGTAAAACTGTTGGAATAATTTTTCTTCTTCACTTAATTTACGCATTTTTTTTTCTGTATTAATATGAACCACACTATTAAGCGAATTATTGGCTGCCAATTTAAAATCTAACGTATTTTCTTGTCTATCAGCTACAATACTCACAGGTTGTGCAAATGTGATTGCCGGCTCTTTCTCTACACTAATAATTTTTTTTTCTTGGGGAAGTAAAGAATATCCTCCTAATGCCATTGCTCCTCCTAGAAAAGCAATTACAATTGTTTTTATTGTTTCGTTCATTTATAATTAATTTTTATGTTTATTTTTTTTATATTTATTTAACGTACATTTTTGATGATATTACTGAGAGTCGCGTTAAAAAATGTTAAGAACAAATAATATTATATTTTTCTTAGACATTCAATAATTTATCCCCTTGAGGGGATTATAGGGGTGTCTTTTCAAATGAATAGTCACCCTCCTGACCTCTCGATGTAAAAAAGATATTGCTTGTATATAAACACAGGATTAATTTGATTCTTCTTTAATTTATTAATCACTCATTATATAGTACATTTGTAAAAATATTTTTACAAAATAAAATGGCGGAACTATTTACTCTCGGAAACCTTTTTACCTTATTTATGCTTATCATGCTTCAAGCTGTGCTTGGGTTTGATAACTTATTATATATTTCGTTAGAATCTAAAAAAGCCCCAAAAGACGACCAAAAAAGAGTAAGGAAAATTGGAATATTAATCGCAATCGTGCTTAGAATTGTTTTATTATTTATACTTATTTCTGTGATTGGCTTCTTTCAAAAACCTTTTTCTTTCTTATCGGGAGAAATAGAAAATGTTGTTTATTTTGCATTTAATGGTCATAGCCTTATAGTTTTAGCTGGAGGTGGATTTATTATTTACACGGCAATAAAAGAAATATGGCACATGATATCTGCCAATGATTTTCATGATGAAGATTTGAGCGAAACAAAAAGAAAAAAATCTACTAATGGAGTAATTATTTCTATTGTGATTATGAATTTAGTTTTTTCATTCGACTCTATCTTAGCTGCAATAGGACTTACAAGTGAAATAGAAAATTCTACAGCTGCTTTTATCATTATGGCTATTGCCATAATAGGAAGTGGAATGTTGATGTTACTATTGGCTGATAAAGTATCTGAGTTCCTTAATAAAAACAGAATGTATGAAGTTTTAGGATTATTTATCCTGTTCATTGTAGGAATTATGCTACTTACTGAAGGTGGACATCTTGCTCACCTAGAGTTCTTTGGAAGTCAGATCCACGCTATGAGCAAAACAACTTTTTACTTTGTAATAGCAGTACTCGTTATTGTAGATGTGGTGCAAGGTAGATACCAGAAAAAATTAATTAAAGAAGAAGAAAAACAAAGAGACCAATGATAAATTTAGGAGAAATAAATAAGTTAACAATTCTGAGAAGTACAGACAATGGTTTTTACTTAATAGACGAAGAAGAAAACGAAGTATTATTACCAAACAATTACATTGAAAAAGGTTGGGGAATTGGTGACGAAGTAGAAGTATTTGTTTTTAAAGATTCTGAAGATAGAATTACAGCTACCAACCAAACGCCAAAAATTAAACTAAATGGGTTTGCTTTACTTCAAGTAAATGACATAAACTCTGTAGGAGCTTTCCTTAATTGGGGTTTGCCTAAAGATTTGTTTGTTCCTTTTAAAGAGCAGAAACATAAAATGCGTGAGGGGAAACATTACGTAGTTACTATGTTTTTGGATTATGAAAGTGAAAGATTGGTTGCATCAAGTAAAATTGATACTTTTCTAGAATATGAAGAGGTAGAATTAACCAATGGACAAGAAGTAGATTTAATCATTTATGAAAGAACTCCATTGGGATATAATTGTGTGATTAATGGCTTGTACAAAGGATTAATCTACGAAAACGAAGTGTTTAGAGATTTAAATATTGGGGAGAAAACGACTGGTTACATCAAAACATTGAGAGAAGACAATAAAATTGATGTTTCGTTACAAAAAGTAGGTTATGTAGCTCAAGATGAGAACCAAGAAAAGATACTGAACATCTTAAAAGGAGACGCAGGTTACATTGGACTTACTGACAAAAGTAAACCCGAAGATATTTACGAAGAGCTAAGAATGAGTAAAAAAGCATTCAAGAAAGCTATTGGTGGCTTGTACAAGCAAAAAGTTATTTGGTTGAAAAATGATGGAATTTATTTGGCGAATGAAGGACAGGAATAATTTTATAATTAATAATGGATAATTATAATTATCCATTATTTTTTTATTGTCATTCTGAATGCAGCTAAAAATATTAACTGATAAATTTCAAATAATAACATTTGGCTATTCCCTTTTAACTAATTACTTTTAACTAT
>CAJJDF010000035.1 GCA_905182785.1 uncultured Flavobacteriales bacterium | reverse complement strand
AAAATTAGTTAGCTTTCCATTGTTGAAAAATCAAAAAACACACTTTTTGTAACCTGAATATAAACCGTATCTTTACGTTATAAAAAATAAAACAATGAAGCCACAAGTAGGAATAATAATGGGGAGTAAGTCAGATTTACCTGTAATGAAAGCTGCAGCAAATGTATTGACAGAGCTAGGAGTAGAGTTTGATTTAACAATTATCTCGGCCCATAGAACCCCAGAAAGGATGTTTGATTATGCAAAATTCGCAAAAGAAAACGGACTAAAAGTTATCATTGCAGGAGCTGGTGGAGCGGCACATTTGCCAGGTATGGTTGCAAGCATTACGACATTGCCAGTCATTGGAGTGCCAGTTAAATCGAGTAACTCAATAGATGGATGGGATTCTATTCTTTCTATTTTGCAAATGCCAGGAGGAGTTCCCGTAGCCACAGTTGCACTGGATGGAGCAAAAAATGCAGGGATATTAGCTGCTCAAATTATAGGAACATTCAATGAAACAATAAGCGATAATTTGGCAACTTATAAAGAGGAAATGAAAGTAAAAGTGATGGATTCAATAAAAACACTATAAAATGAAATTTATAAAATCCATAGGAGAAAAGATTCCAAATTTTTTAAAAAACAAATGGGCAATTTCATTTGTAGTTTTATTTGTATGGGTTTTGTTTTTTGAAGATGTTAATTTGTTTTCATTGTATAATACTAAAAGTAAAATAAATAGCCTTGATACAGAATGGGCATTTAAGGAAAAAAGAATACAGCAAGCAGAAGAGAAAAAAGCATTGATTTTAATTAATCCAGAAAAATATGCCAGAGAAACATTTTGGATGAAAAAATCAGATGAAGAGCTTTTTATTATCACAGAAGAAAAATAATAATATTTTTTAAATTTTATTACACCTCTCTTTTTAATATATATAAGGGTTTGAAAGTGTATTTTGCATTTCAAAAGCATAAATATCAGTTTTTTTTCAAATCAAACTTGAAAACAGTTGGAAATACAAAAAAAACTTGTAGATTTGCACCCTGATAAATGGTAAAAACAGTATTTAATTAAATAGTAACAATGCCTACAATACAACAATTAATAAGAAAAGGAAGAACTTCTAACACAAAGGTTAGTAAGTCTATAGCATTGAACTCTTGTCCGCAAAAGAGAGGTGTGTGTGTAAGAGTTTACACCGCAACACCTAAAAAACCTAATTCAGCAATGAGAAAAGTTGCAAGAGTTAGATTGACTAACGGAAAAGAAGTGAATGCATACATTGGTGGTGAAGGTCACAACTTACAAGAGCACAGTATTGTGTTGGTAAGAGGAGGAAGAGTAAAAGATCTTCCTGGTGTAAGATACCACATAGTAAGAGGGTCTTTAGATACTGCCGGAGTAGATGGTAGAACTCAAAGAAGATCTAAATACGGAACAAAAAAGCCAAAAAAATAAAATAACCTAATACGAAGGAGTATTATAACACAAAGTTATGAGAAGAAAGACCGCCAAAAAACATAGAATATTACCAGACCCAAAGTTTAATGATATTCAAATCACCAAATTTGTAAACAATTTGATGATGCACGGTAAAAAAGAACTAGCGTTCGATATTTTTTACACAGCACTAGATATAATTGAATCTAAAATTGAAGACGAAGCTCCATTGGAGGTTTTCAAAAAAGGATTAAAAAACATTACTCCTGATGTAGAAGTTAGAAGTAGAAGAGTAGGTGGGGCAACTTACCAAATTCCACAGCCAATTAGAGAAGAAAGAAAAGAATCTTTAGGAATGAAATGGTTGATCACATTTTCTAGAAAAAGAAATGACAATACTATGGGGCAAAAATTAGCTTCAGAAATTATGGCAGCTTTTAAAGAAGAAGGAGGAGCTTTCAAAAAGAAAGAAGATACCTTAAGAATGGCTGAAGCAAACAAAGCATTTTCACATTTTAGATTTTAAGAGATGGCAAAGAGAGATTTAACAAAAACAAGGAATATTGGGATTGCTGCTCACATTGATGCTGGTAAAACAACAACAACAGAGCGTATTCTTTTTTATACTGGAATTAACCATAAGATAGGAGAAGTTCATGATGGAGCATCTACTATGGACTGGATGGAGCAAGAGGCAGAAAGAGGTATTACAATTACTTCTGCAGCTACAACTTGTACTTGGAAATTCCCTACAGATAGAGGAGTAGAATTACCAAGTTCTGAAGAATATAAAATTAACATTATTGATACTCCAGGTCACGTAGATTTTACGGTAGAGGTGGAAAGGTCATTAAGAATATTAGATGGTGTTGTCGCTTTGTTTAGTGCAGTAGATGGTGTAGAACCACAATCTGAAACTGTATGGAGACAAGCTGATAAATACAGAGTACCAAGACTTGGTTTTGTAAATAAAATGGACAGACAAGGAGCTGACTTTTTAAAAGTTTGTGACCAAGTAAGAGAAATGTTAGGAGGAAATCCTGTACCACTGCAGATTCCAATTGGAGATGAAGATGACTTCGAAGGAGTTATTGATTTAATTTCAATGAAAGGAATTGTTTGGGATGAGGAAGGATACGGAATGACTTACAAAGAAGTAGAAATTCCTGCTGATTTAACTGAAGTAGTTGCTGAATATAGAGCAAAGTTAATTGAATCAGTTGCTGAATATGATGATACATTGATGGAGAAATTCTTCGAAGATGAGAATTCAATTACAGAAGAAGAAGTAATCGAAGCTTTGAGAAAAGCAACAATCGATATGTCAATTATACCAATGATGTGTGGTTCTGCCTTTAAAAACAAAGGAGTTCAAGCAATGTTGGATGCAGTAATTAGATTTTTACCTTCTCCAATGGATGTAGAAGCTATTATTGGAATTGACCCAAGAACAGACGAAGAAGATCAAAGAAAGCCAAATGCAGACGAACCTTTTGCAGCTTTAGCATTTAAGATTGCAACAGATCCTTTTGTAGGGAGATTGTGTTTCTTTAGAGCATATTCAGGAACTTTGGATGCTGGTTCTTATATATTGAATACAAGAACAAACAAAAAAGAAAGAATTTCAAGAATATTCCAAATGCACTCTAACAAGCAAAATGCTATAGATAGTATTGAAGCAGGAGATATTGGAGCTGCTGTAGGATTTAAAGACATCAGAACTGGAGATACATTGTGTGATTTAAAGCACCCAATTATTCTTGAGTCTATGACTTTCCCAACACCAGTAATTGGTGTAGCAATTGAGCCAAAAACTCAAGCAGATGTTGATAAATTAGGTGTTGGACTTGGTAAATTAGCTGAAGAAGATCCTACATTTGTTATTAAAACTGATGAAGACACTGGACAAACAGTGATTTCAGGAATGGGTGAGCTTCACTTAGAGATTCTTATTGATAGATTGAAAAGAGAATTTAATGTTGAAGTAAACCAAGGAGCTCCACAGGTATCTTATAAAGAGAATATCACAAAAGCAGTTAACCACAGAGAATTATACAAAAAACAATCTGGGGGTAGAGGTAAATTTGCAGATATTATTGTAAATGTAGAGCCAGGTGATCCAGAAAAAGAAGGATTAGAATTCGTAAATACAATCAAGGGTGGAAATATTCCAAAAGAATTTGTTCCTTCTGTAGAGAAAGGTTTTAAAGAAGCAATGAAAAATGGTATCCTTGCAGGATTCCCAATTGATTCTTTAAAAGTAACATTAAAAGATGGATCATTTCACGCAGTGGATTCAGATCAATTATCTTTTGAGATTGCAGCTAAATTAGCATTTAAACATGCTTGTAAGGAAGCAGGAGCAGTCTTACTTGAACCAATCATGAAACTAGAGGTGGTAACACCAGAAGTTAACATGGGGGATATAGTAGGAGATTTGAACAGAAGAAGAGGTCAAGTAGATGGAATGGATGACAGAGCTGGAGCAAAAATTATAAAAGCTAAAGTTCCATTATCAGAAATGTTTGGATACGTAACACAATTAAGAACAATGTCTTCAGGAAGAGCAACTTCAACTATGGAGTTTTCACACTTCCAAGAAGCACCAAGAAATATCACGACTGAAGTGCTTGCAAAAGCAAAAGGTCAAGTAGAAGCTTAATAAAACTTTATCATGAGTCAAAAGATTAGAATAAAACTAAAATCATACGATCACAACTTAGTTGATAAGTCAGCTGAGAAAATCGTTAAAACTGTAAAAGTTACAGGAGCAGTTGTGAGTGGACCAATTCCATTACCAACTCATAAAAGAATTTACACTGTATTGAAATCACCTCACGTGAATAAAAAAGCGAGAGAACAATTCGAATTAAGTTCTTATAAAAGACTAATAGATATCTACAGCAATTCAAATGCAGCCAAGACAATTGACGCATTAATGAAATTAGAATTGCCAAGTGGTGTAAATGTTGAAATAAAAGTATAAGTAGATTATGGCAACTGGATTAATAGGAAGAAAAAGAGGAATGACAAGCATATTTGATGAAAATGGTAAGAATATACCATGTACAATCATTGAGCTTGGCCCGTGTGTAGTTACTCAAATCAAAACTGATGCGACTGATGGTTATTCAGCAGTACAAGTTGGTTATGATGAGAAAAAAGAGAAAAACACACCTGCAGCTATGCAAGGTCATTTCAAGAAAGCTAAAACTTCTCCAAAGAGAAAA
Source organism: uncultured Flavobacteriales bacterium (assembly GCA_905182785.1). Classification (GTDB taxonomy): domain Bacteria; phylum Bacteroidota; class Bacteroidia; order Flavobacteriales_D; family CAJJDF01; genus CAJJDF01. The sequence continues at coordinate 94,333 of CAJJDF010000035.1, read as the reverse complement.
TTAGTAGAGTTTGAAACATTTCCAAACGAAGTAAAATTAGGAGATACAATTTCTGCAGCAGATGTTTTTGCTGAAGGTCAATTTGTAGATGTAGTTGGAACTTCAAAAGGGAAAGGTTTTCAAGGAGTTGTGAAGAGACATAACTTTGCTGGGGTAGGACAAGCTACTCACGGTCAACATAACAGATTAAGAGCTCCAGGATCAATTGGTGCAGCCTCTTATCCTGCGAAAGTATTCAAAGGAATGAGAATGGGTGGACAAATGGGAGATGTTAGGATCAAAACTCAAAACTTGAAAATTGTAAAAGTTCTTGCAGAAAAGAATTTAGTATTAGTAAAAGGAGCTATCCCAGGTTATAATGGAAACTTCGTAATAGTAGAAAAGTAATGAGCATAGAAATACAAAATATAGATGGTAAATCTTCAGGAAAGAAGGTTACTCTAAATAAAGATATTTTTGCTGTTGAACCTAACGATCACGCAATCTATTTGGATGTCAAATGGTATTTAGCTAGAAGAAGACAAGGAACAAGTAAGGCAAAAGAAAGAGCTGAAGTAATAGGTTCTACTAGAAAGATTAAAAAACAAAAAGGTACGGGTACTGCAAGAGCAGGAAGTATCAAATCCCCTTTATTCAAAGGTGGAGGTACTGTTTTTGCTCCTTCTCCTAGAGACTATGATTTCAAATTGAATAAGAAATTAAAGAAAGTTGCAAGAAAGTCTGCACTGACTTATAAAGCTCAAAAAAATGAGATTATTGTATTAGAAGATTTTGTAATGAAAGAAACTAAAACAAAAGAGTTCAAAATAATTCTAGAAAAATTAGGAATTGACTCAGGAAAATCATTATTTTTGTTGCCCGAAAAAAACGAAGCGATATATATCTCTTCAAGAAATATTAAGGGAGCAAGAGTTGCAACAGCTGACTCAATTAGTAGTTATGATGTAATGAATGCCAACATGTTAGTTGTTACAGAAAGTGCTTTAAAAACAATTGATACTTACTTAGCATAATATAAAGAAAGATGAGCGAGATTTTAAAAAGACCGATAATTTCAGAAAAATCTGAATACTTTATCGAAAATAATAATACTTATACCTTCGAAGTTGATAAAAGAGCAACTAAGGTAGACATTAAGAATGCTGTTGAATCATTATATGATGTGAAAGTGAGAAGGGTCAATACAATGAACCTTGGAGGTGGAAAGAAAGAAATGAAGCATACGAACAAAGGATTAATATTTCAAAGAACAAAAGCTATTAAGAAAGCTATGATAACTCTAGTTGATGGAGATGCAATAGATTTCTACAGTAATATTTAATAAAAATGGGAGTAAGAAAATTAAAACCAACAACACCAGGACAAAGGCATAAAATTGCTGATGATTTTTCTGACATTACTACTTCAAATAACCCTGAAAAGAGTTTATTGAGACCGATTAAAAAATCGGGAGGTAGAAATAATCAAGGGAAGATGACAATGAGATACCGTGGTGGTGGTCATAAAAGAAGATACAGAGTTATTGATTTCCAAAGAAGCAAATTTGGAGTTATAGGTGATGTATTAACTATTGAGTATGATCCAAACAGAAGTGCAAGAATTGCATTAGTTGAATACACTGATGGAGAAAGACATTATATTATTGCTCCAAACGGATTAAAAGTAGGAGACAAAATTAATTCTGGAGAAGGTGTTGAACCAAATGTTGGAAATGCATTGTTTTTGAGTGAAATTCCTTTGGGAACTACAATACATAATATTGAATTACATCCTGGAAAAGGAGGTATTTTGGCAAGAGGTGCTGGAACTTATGCTCAATTAAACGCAAGGGATGGTAAGTATGCTATTATCAAATTACCTTCAGGAGAAACAAGAATGATATTACAGACTTGTTTAGCTACTATCGGATCAGTTTCAAATCCTACACATAACTTGGTAAGATCAGGTAAAGCAGGAAGAAGTAGATGGTTAGGTAGAAGACCTAGAGTAAGAGGGGTAGTAATGAATCCAGTTGATCACCCAATGGGAGGTGGTGAAGGTAAATCTTCAGGAGGTCATCCAAGATCAAGAAATGGTATACCTGCTAAAGGATATAAGACAAGAAGTAAGACTAAAAAGTCTAACAGATTAATAATCGAAAGAAGGAAGAAATAATTAAAAGATGAGTAGATCCTTAAAAAAACCACCGTTTGTATACTATAAGTTATACAAGAAGTTAGATAAAGTAAATGAGTCCGGAAAGAAGGCTGTAATTAAAACTTGGTCAAGAGCTTCAACTATTACACCAGATTTTGTTGGACACACATTTGCTGTTCACAATGGTAATAAGTTCATACCAGTTTATGTTACAGAGAACATGGTAGGACACAAGTTAGGAGAATTCTCGCCAACTAGAAATTTTAGAGGACACGGAGGGAAGAAAGGTAAAAAGTAATTAAGAAATTAATTTAGAAACATGGGAGCTAGAAAAAGGCTAATGGCCGAAAAAATAAAAGAGGAAAAAAAGAGCTTAGCATTTGCTAAACTTAATAAATGTCCTATACCTGCAAGAAAGATGAGACTTGTTGCTGACCTTATAAGAGGTGAAGAAGTAGCAAAATCATTAATTTTGTTAAGACATAATCCAAAAGATGCATCAGGATATTTAGAAAAGCTTCTATTATCTGCAGTTGCAAATTGGCAAGCAAAAAATGAAGGTGAACAACCAGACAATTTGTTTGTGAAATCTATTACTGTAGGACCTGGACCAACTCTTAAAAGAATTAAACCAGCTCCACAAGGTAGAGCACACAGAATAAGAAAAAGATCAAATCACGTAACTCTTTTAGTAGACACTTTATAATATGGGACAAAAGACAAACCCGATAGGGAATAGATTAGGATACATCAAAGGATGGGACTCGAACTGGTATGGTGGAGATGACTATAAGGATAAGATTGTTCAAGATCACAAAATTAGAACTTACATCAATGCTAGATTAAGAAAAGCAAGTGTTGCTAAAGTTGTAATTGAAAGAACACTTAAGTTTGTAACAGTTACTATTCATACAGCTAGACCAGGAGTTATTATTGGAAAGGGTGGTTCTGAAGTAGACAAGTTAAAAGAAGAGTTGAAAAAACTTACAGGAAATGATATTCAAATAAATATTTTTGAAGTTAAAAGACCTGAACTAGATGCTGTATTAGTTGGAGAAGGAATTGCAAGACAAATTGAAGCAAGAATTTCTTACAGAAGAGCAATGAAAATGGCTTTAGCTGCTACCATGAGAATGGGTGCTGAAGGTATTAAGATCAAGATTAGTGGAAGATTGAACGGAGCAGAGATGGCAAGAAGTGAAATGCATAAAGAGGGTAGAACTCCATTGCATACATTTAGAGCTGATATTGATTATGCTTTATCTGAAGCACATACACAGTATGGAAGAATTGGTGTTAAAGTATGGATTTGTAAAGGAGAAGTATTTGGGAAAAGAGATTTATCTCCGAACCTTGATAAAGGAGGAAAAGCACCTAGAGATAATAAAGGAGCAAATAGAAAGCCAAGAAGAAGATAATATAATAATTTAATAACTCTGTAATAATGTTACAACCTAAAAGAGTAAAATATAGAAATGCCCAGAAAGGTAAACTGAAAGGTTTAGCTTATAGAGGAAACCATGTAGCTTTTGGTTCTTACGGACTAAAAACAATGGAAGAAGGATGGATAACATCTAGACAAATTGAAGCAGCTCGTATTGCTGTTACAAGATACATGAAGAGAGAAGGTAAAGTTTGGATAAGAATTTTTCCGGACAAGCCAGTAACAAGTAAGCCTGCTGAAGTTAGACAAGGAAAGGGTAAAGGTTCTTTGAGTCACTATGTTGCAGCTATTAAGCCAGGTAGAGTAATGTTTGAAGCAGATGGTGTTTCATTAGAAGTAGCTAAAGAAGCTATGAGGTTAGCCGCACAAAAATTACCTGTAAAAACAAAATTTGTTCTTAGAAGAGATTTCGCAGAATAATTAATAATTTTAGAGATGAAGAATAAAGAAATAGTAGAATTAGCTGATAAGGATTTAACTCAAGAGTTGAAAGATAAAAGAGTATTTTTAAACAAATTGAAATTAAACCATAAGGTATCAGATATTGAGAATCCAATGATAATTAGATCTACAAGAAGGACAATTGCAAGGATTAAAACTGAGCTTACTAATAGAAAAACTAGTACAGCAAAATAATAGTTCCAAATGGAAAGAAATTTAAGAAAAGAAAGAGTAGGCATTGTTACAAGTCAAAAAATGGATAAATCCATTACTGTACTTGTTGAAAGAAGAGAAAAACACGCAATGTATGGGAAATTCCTAAAAAAGTCGAACAAATTTATGGCTCATGATGAAAAGAATGAGTGTAATGAAGGAGATGTAGTTCGTATTATGGAAACAAGACCATTAAGCAAGAACAAACGTTGGAGATTAGCTGAAATTATCGAAAGAGCAAAATAATTATTTACAAAGATGGTACAACAAGAATCAAGATTAAAAGTTGCAGACAACAGTGGAGCAAAAGAAGTACTAGTTATTAGAGTACTTGGAGGTTCTGGGAAAAGATATGCATCTATCGGAGATAAAATAGTAGTAGCTATAAAATCTGCAACACCAAATGGAAATATTAAAAAAGGTTCCGTTTCTAAAGCAGTAGTTGTTAGAACAAAAAAAGAAATAAGAAGACCAGATGGTTCTTATATCAGATTTGATGATAACGCAGCAGTTATTCTTAACGAAGGTGGAGAAATGAGAGGAACAAGAATTTTTGGCCCTGTAGCTAGAGAACTAAGAGATAAACAATTTATGAAGATTGTTTCATTAGCACCAGAAGTGCTATAATTGAAAAGGATTATGACAAATAAAAAATTACATATCAAAGTAGGAGATAACGTTTTTGTTTCTACTGGAGTTTCTAAAGGTAAAAAAGCCGAAGTAATTTCAATTAACAAAAAAACTTCTAGAGTAGTTATTAGAGGAATTGAAGGAGACACATTACGTCCAATTAAAAAACACGTAAAACCTAATGCTGATAAGAATTTTCCTGAAGGTGGAATAGTTGAGAAAGATCCAACAATCCATATTTCTAACTTAATGTTGCTAGATCCAACTTCTGGAGAGCCAACAAAGACAGGTAGAAAAAGAAAGGAAGTTGAGATAAAAGGAAGAAAGAAGACAGTATCTGTTAGATATTCTAAAAATTCACAAGAAGAAATTAGTTAACAATGGAATATACACCAAGACTAAGAAAAGATTACCAAGAAAGAGTAACAGTTGCAATGACTGAGAAATTTGGTTATAAAAATGTAATGCAAGTACCAAAATTGACTAAAGTTTGCTTAAGTCAAGGAGTAGGGAAAGCAGTATCTGATAAAAAATTAGTAGACTCTGCAGTTGAAGAAATGACAATCATTACTGGTCAAAAGGCAATGGCAACTTTCTCAAAGAAAGATATCTCTAACTTTAAGTTAAGAAAAGGAATGCCGATTGGAGCTAAAGTTACTTTAAGAGGAGCAAAAATGTGGGAATTTGTTGACAGATTCGTAGCAATTTCACTTCCAAGAACAAGAGATTTTAGAGGAGTAGAAGCAAAAGGATTTGATGGTAGAGGAAACTTTACATTAGGAGTTAAAGAACAAATTATATTTCCTGAAATTGATATTGATAAAATCAAGAATATTACAGGAATGGATATTACCTTTGTAACTACAGCTGATACGAATGAGGAAGCTAAAGTATTATTAACAGAGTTAGGATTTCCTTTTAAAAAATAAATTATGGCAAAAGAATCAATGAAAGCTAGAGAGCGTAAAAGAGAAGCAATGGTTGCTAAATACGCTCAAAAAAGAAAAGAATTAATTGAAGCAGGTGATCACGAAGGTTTACAAAAACTTCCAAGAAATGCTAATCCTGTAAGATTACACAATAGATGTCAATTGACTGGTAGACCAAGAGGTTATATGAGACAATTTGGTATTTCTCGTGTAACATTCAGAGAAATGGCTTTAGAAGGAAAGATACCAGGTGTTAAAAAAGCAAGTTGGTAATTAATAAATATTTTTAAGAGAACAAAGATGGTAACAGATCCAGTAGCAGATTATTTAACAAGAGTTAGAAACGGAATTATGGCAAAACATAGAGTTGTCGAAATCCCTGCATCTAACATGAAAATGTCTATTTCTAAGATATTATTAGAAAAAGGATATATCTTAAACTATAAATTAGTTGAAGATGACAAACAAGGAATTATTAAAGTAGCATTGAAATACGATCCAAGAACAAATCTTTCTTCAATTTCAAAACTGATTAGAATTAGTAAGCCAGGTCTAAGAAAATACACAAGCGCAGAAGAAATGCCAAGAGTATTGAATGGATTAGGGATAGCAATTCTTTCTACTTCTAAAGGTGTTATAACCAATAAAGAAGCAGTTGATTTGAATGTAGGAGGTGAAGTTTTATGTCACGTATACTAATTAGATAGAATTATGTCAAGAATAGGAAACGCAATAGTAACAATTCCAGAAGGAGTAACAATAACTGTCGATAAAGACAATGTTGTGACTGTGAAAGGAAAAAAAGGAGAATTAACACAATCTGTTGACTCTAGTATTACTATTAAGAACGAAGAAGGAGTAATATCTTTCGCAAGAAGTTCAGATCAAAAAGATATTAGATCAATGCACGGTTTATATAGATCTTTGGTAAACAATATGATTATTGGAGTTACTGAAGGTTACACAAAAGATCTTGAATTAATAGGAGTTGGTTACAGAGCAACTGTTTCTGGTCAATTATTAGAGTTAGCTTTAGGGTTTTCTCACCCAATAGTAATGGAAATACCTGCAGAAGTGAAAATAGTAGCTGAAACTGTAAAAGGAAAGCCACCAGTTATCAAATTGGAATCGTCAGATAAACAATTAATTGGTCAAGTTGCAGCAAAAATTAGATCTTTTAGAAAACCTGAACCATACAAAGGAAAAGGAATTAAGTATGTAGGAGAAGTATTGAGAAGAAAAGCAGGTAAAACAGCTGCTAAGTAATAAATATTAAGTTAAAGTATATAAGATGCCATTAACAAAAGACCAAAGAAGAACAAAAATAAAGAGAAGAATCAGAAAAAAGTTTTCTGGTACTCCGACAAGACCAAGACTTTCTGTATACAGAAGTAACAAAGAAATTTACGCTCAATTAATTGATGACGAAAATAATGTTACATTAGCTTCAGCAACTTCTTATGTAAAAGGATTTGTAGCAGGAACTAAAACTGAAAAAGCAAAAGAGGTTGGTGCTGTAATTGCTAGCAAAGCAAAAGAAGTTGGAATTGAATCTGTAGTATTTGACCGTAACGGTTATGTATACCACGGAAGAGTTCAAGCGTTAGCTGAAGGAGCAAGAGAAAATGGTTTAAAATTTTAAAAAAGATTATATGTCTAAGTTATTAAGATCGGGAGATTTAGAATTAAAGGATAAAGTTGTTGCAATTAATAGAGTAACAAAAGTAACCAAAGGTGGACGTCATTTTTCTTTCTCTGCTATTGTAGTAGTTGGAAATGAAGACGGAATTGTTGGTCACGGTTTAGGAAAAGCTAACGAAGTAACAGAAGCTATTACTAAAGCTATTGATAATGCAAAGAAGAATTTAATTAAAGTTCCAATTATTAATGGTACTATACCTCATTCTCAATTTGAGAAATTTGGAGGAGCAAGAGTATTGTTAAAGCCAGCATCAAATGGTACAGGAGTTATTGCAGGAGGTGCAATGAGAGCTGTTCTTGAGAGCGTTGGAGTACATGATGTACTAGCAAAATCTCAAGGATCGTCTAACCCACATAACCTTGTTAAAGCAACAATTAATGCATTACACAATATGAGAAGTGCTAAAGAAATTGCTAAACAAAGAGGTGTAAGTTTAGATGTAGTATTTAACGGTTAAAAAAAGTCGAATATGGCAACTATTAGAATAAAACAAGTAAAAAGTACAATTAAGAAGCCTTTAAGACAAAAGAGAACTATAAAAGCTCTAGGTTTTAAAAAATTGAATCAAGTAATTGAAAAAGAGGCAACTCCTCAAATACTTGGAATGGTAAGAAAAGTATCACATTTAGTTAAAGTTGTAGATTAACTACTAGAATAAAAGAAAAAATGGAATTATATAATTTAAAACCTGCAGAAGGTTCTAACAAGAATAGTAAAGTAAGACTGGGTAGAGGACAAGGTTCTGGAAAAGGAAGAACTTCTACTAGAGGACATAACGGACAAAAGTCTAGATCTGGATATTCTAAGAAAGTTGGATTTGAAGGTGGACAAATGCCACTTCAAAGACGTGTGCCTAAGTTTGGTTTTAGGAACATAAATCGTGTTTCTTATTTAGGAATTAACTTAGATACTTTGCAAGAAATTGCTGAGAACGATAATAAAGCTACAACAATTGATTTGGCTTATTTAGTTGAAAATGGATATGCTCACAAAAATGACAGAATAAAAATTCTTGGAAGAGGAGAATTAACTGCCAAATTGGACATAACAGTAAATAAATTCACTAAAACAGCAAAAGAAGCAATTGAATCTAAAGGAGGTTCAGCTGTAGAATTAGCATAGTAGAAATATTATTTTTTAAAGCACTACATGAAAGCATTAATTGAAAAAATAAAACAAATTTGGAGTATTGAAGAACTTAAGAATAGAATTATTCTTACTTTTTCTTTAATATTAGTTTATCGTATTGGTTCTTTTGTTGTTTTGCCTGGAGTTGATCCAGATGTAATACAAGAACCAGGAGGTATCGTTAATTTGATTAATCTTTTTTCAGGGGGAGCTTTTTCTAGAGCATCAATTATGGCATTGGGAATCATGCCTTATATTTCCGCTTCTATTATTATGCAGTTAGCTGGTATTGCAGTACCTGCAATCCAAAAGATGCAATCTGATGGTGAAAGTGGAAGAAAGAAAATCACTCAATATACAAGGATACTTACAATTGCTATATGTGCTTTACAAGCACCAGGCTATTTAACACAATACGTTCCTAAAGAAGCTATCATGGGTGGACAAGGAGCAACATTTTTATGGTGGTTAACTTCAGTAATTTTGTTAATAGCTGGTTGTGTATTTGCAATGTGGTTAGGAGAAAAAATTACAGATAAAGGGATTGGAAATGGTATTTCTATCTTAATTATGATTGGAATTATTGCAAACCTTCCTGGAGCATTTGCTGCAGAAATATTAGGTAAACTTGGTGGTGATGGAGGAGGTTTTGTAATCTTATTATTAGAAATAGTATTCCTAGTAGTAGTTACTGTATTTTCAATATTATTAGTACAAGGAACAAGGCGGATTGCTATACAATCAACAAAAAGAGTTGTTGGAGCAAGGGGGAGTAGTCAAATTGAAGGAGGATCAAGATCATATATTCCATTAAAGGTTAATGCTGCAGGTGTAATGCCAATTATTTTTGCTCAAGCTCTGATGTTTATTCCTGCTATGATACCTTCATTTTCTTCTGTATTTACTAATATAAATGGATTTTGGTATAATTTTATCTTTGCATTGATGATTATTATTTTTACTTATTTTTATACTGCAATTACAGTTAATCCAAAAAAGATAGCAGAAGATCTAAATAGAAGTGGTAGCTTTATCCCTGGAGTAAAACCCGGAGAAAATACAGCAAATTTTATTGATACATTATTATCAAGAATTACATTACCAGGATCTATATTACTTTCATTAATAGCAATATTACCAGTATTTGCTTATCAAGCTGGAATTAAGCAAGAATTTGCATTGTTTTATGGAGGTACATCTCTACTTATTCTTGTAGGAGTTATGTTAGATACACTTCAACAAGTAGAAAGTCATTTATTAAGTCGTCACTATGATGGATTAATGAAAGGTGGAAAACTAAAAGGAAGAGGAGCAGCTAACGCTTTTCAGAGTGCTGGAAATAATACCAGTTCAATATAATATTGAGGATACATTTATGGGGGTACATTATAAGACGAAAGAGGAGATAGAATTAATAAGACACAGTTCTTTACTTGTTGGTAAAACTTTAGCAGAAGTTGCTAAATTGATTAAGCCAGGTGTAACATCACTTGAACTTGATGAAATTGCAGAAGAATTTATTAGAGATAATGGTGGAATACCAACATTTTTAGGATATAATGGTTTTCCTGGTTCATTATGTGTATCTGTTAACGAATGTGTAGTGCATGGTATCCCAAATAGTGTACCTTTACAAAATGGAGATGTGATTTCTGTAGACTGTGGAGTTTTTAAAAATGGATTCAATGGAGATTCTGCTTACACTTTCCAAGTCGGAGAGGTAGATAGACAAGTTCAACAACTATTGAGAGTAACTCAAGAATGTTTGGACAAAGCAATAGAAGCTTGTAAAGTTGGAAATAGAATTGGAGATATAGGAAATGCTTGTCAAAAGCATGCAGAGAGTTTTGGATACGGAGTAGTAAGAGAATTAGTTGGTCACGGATTAGGAGCTAGTTTACATGAAGCACCAGAAGTACCAAATTATGGTAAAGCAGGGAGAGGATTAAAACTTAGAGAAGGATTAGTTCTAGCTATTGAGCCAATGATAAATTTAGGAGTAAAAGAAATAGATCAATTGAATGATGGTTGGTCAATAGTTACTCAGGATGGGTTGCCTTCGGCACATTTTGAGCATGATGTTGCGATAGTAGATGGGAAACCAGAAGTATTATCAACATTTAAATACATAGAGGAGGTATTAAAAGAAAGAAAATAAATGGTAAAACAAGCATCAATAGAACAAGATGGATTGATAATCGAAGCGTTATCAAATGCTAAGTTTAAAGTTGAACTTGAAAATGGGCACGTTATAACTGCTCACATATCTGGAAAGATGAGAATGCATTATATTAAAATCTTACCAGGAGATAAAGTAAAGGTTGTTATGTCTCCTTATGATTTAACACAAGGTAGAATAACATTAAGATATAAATAATATTTATAACAAAGAGAGATGAAAACAAGAGCATCAGTAAAAAAAAGATCAGAAGACTGCAAAATCGTAAGAAGAAAGGGCAGGTTGTACGTGATTAACAAGAAGAATCCAAAATTTAAACAAAGACAAGGATAAATAACAGATTATGGCAAGAATTTCAGGAATAGATTTACCAAAAAACAAAAGAGGAATTGTAGGATTAACTTACATCTTTGGAATTGGTAGAGGAAGAGCTAAAGAAATATTGAATACGGCTGATGTTGAGGAAAACATCAAAGTTCAAGATTGGGATGATGAACAATTAAGTAGGATTAGAACTGCAATTACCGAAAACTTTAAAGTAGAAGGGGCATTGCGTTCAGAAGTACAATTGAACATTAAGAGACTAATGGATATTGGTTGTTACAGAGGGATAAGACACAGAAGTGGATTACCTTTGAGAGGACAAAGAACGAAGAACAATTCAAGAACTAGAAAAGGAAGAAAGAAAACAGTTGCTAACAAAAAGAAAGTAACTAAATAATAAGTAGAGATTATTATGGCAAAGACAAACACAAAGAAAAAAAAGAAAGTTGCTGTTGAGGCTTTTGGACAAGCACACATCCAAGCATCTTTTAACAACATAATCATTTCTTTAACGAACAACAGTGGACAAGTTATTTCTTGGTCATCTGCTGGGAAGATGGGATTTAGAGGTTCTAAGAAAAACACTCCTTATGCTGCACAAATGGCTGCTGAAGATTGTTCTAAAGAAGCTTTCGAATACGGGTTAAGAAAAGTAAAAGTTTACGTTAAAGGACCTGGACAAGGAAGAGAATCTGCGATAAGATCAATTCACAATGCTGGAATTATTGTAACTGAAATAGTTGACGTTACACCAATACCACATAATGGATGTCGTCCACCAAAAAGAAGAAGAGTTTAATAAATAGATAACAGTATCTCAAAAGATATATATTAATATAAGTTATGGCAAGATATACAGGCCCAAAATCAAGAATTGCAAGAAGGTTTAACGAAGCTATCTTTGGCCCAGATAAGAATCTGGAAAAAAGACAGTATGGACCAGGTCAACATGGACCAAACAAAAGAAGACCTAAGCAGTCGGAATATGGTATTCAGTTAATGGAAAAGCAAAAAGCTAAATATACTTACGGTATTTTAGAAAAGCAATTTCGTAACATGTACAAAAAAGCAAAAGCTAGTAATGGAATTACGGGTGAAGAATTGCTTCAGTTGTGTGAAAGAAGATTAGATAATGTCGTATTTAGATTCGGAATTTCTAATACTAGAAGTGGAGCAAGACAATTTGTTTCTCACAGACACATTACAGTAAATGGAGAGGTATTAAATATTCCTTCTTACATGGTAAAAGAAGGAGATGTAATTGGAGTTAGAGAAAAATCTAAATCAAATCCAGTTATCACAGCTTCTTTATCTAGTAACAATAGATCTTCAGATTGGTTAGAATGGGATTCTATTAAAATGTCTGGTAGATTTATTAAAGTTCCAGAAAGAGTTCAGATTCCAGAGAACATCAAAGAACAATTAATAGTAGAGTTATACTCTAAATAATAATTAGATTAAAAAACATTTTTTAAAATGGCAATATTAGATTTTCAAAAACCAGATAAGGTAATCATGCTTGATTCTGATGAGTTCGTAGGTAAATTCGAATTCAGACCACTAGAGCCAGGTTATGGTATTACTGTGGGGAATGCTTTAAGAAGAATTCTTTTATCCTCTTTAGAAGGTTATGCAATTACTTCTCTTCAAATAGAAGGAGTAGATCATGAATTTTCTTCTATAAAAGGAGTTGTTCAAGATGTAACTGAAATCATTCTTAACCTTAAGCAGGTTAGATTTAAGAGACAAATTGAAGATACCGATTCTGAAGTAGTAAAGTTTAAAATTAGTAACCAAACTAAATTTACTGCAGCAGATATAGGAAAAGCAACTTCAGCATTTCAAGTAATCAATACAGACATGGTTATTTGTGAAATGGACAAAGGAGTTACTTTAGAAATAGAATTGAATATCGGGAAAGGAAGAGGGTATCGTCCTTCTGATGAGAACAAAGATGAAAATTCTAAAATTGGAACTGTAGCAATTGATTCTATATTTACACCAATCAAAAACGTAAAGTATACTGTTGAAGATTACCGTGTAGAACAAAGAACTGATTACGAACAATTGAACTTTGAAATTACAACTGATGGTTCTATCGATCCTAAATCGGCATTGAAAGAAGCAGCAAAAATATTGATTCATCACTTTATGTTGTTCTCGGATGAGAGAATTACATTGGATATTGATGAAAAGAAAAGTGAAGAAGAATTTGATGAAACTTCGCTACACATGAGACAATTATTGAAGAACAAATTGGTAGACATGGAATTATCTGTGAGAGCACTAAACTGCTTAAAATCTGCTGATGTTGAAACTCTTGGAGAATTGGTATCATACCACAAAAGTGATTTATTGAAATTCAGAAACTTTGGTAAGAAATCTCTTACAGAATTGGAAGAATTAATTGAATCAAAAGGATTGGCATTTGGAATGGACGTTTCAAAGTACAATTTAGATAGCTAAAATATATATCACGAGAGATAATAGGAAGAAATGAAACACGGAAAGAAATTTAAAAGTTTAAGTAGAACTAAGTCACACAGAAAAGCATTGATGGGAAACCTAGCTTCTGAATTGATAAAGCATAAAAGAATTAAAACTACTTTAACTAAAGGAAAGGAATTAAGAAAGTATGTTGAGCCTGTTCTTACAAAATGTAAAACGGATACTACTCATAACAGAAGATTAGTATTTAAAGCATTATTGAATAATGAACAAGCTAAGCACTTGGTAACAGAAATGTTTAGAGAAATTGCTCCAAAAATTGCTGACAGACCAGGTGGTTATACTAGAGTTATTAAATTACCTCCAAGACAAGGAGATAATGCTCCAATGTGCTACATTGAATTAGTAGATTACAATGAACTACTATTAGCTGGAGGTGAAACTAAAAAGCCCGTAACAAGAAGAAGTAGAAGAGGTGGATCTAAATCTACGACTGAAACAACTTCAGACGCAACAGCTACTAGTGATGATACTAAATCTGACAATCTAACAAAGATTGAAGGTGTAGGACCAAAAGCAGCCGAAGCAATTACTGCTGGAGGATTAACTACATTTTCTGCTGTTGCTGCATCTACTCCAGAAGCAATCAAAGCTATTTTGGATGCTGCAGAAGGAAGACTTGGATCACTTGACCCAACAACATGGGTTGATCAAGCTAAGCTTGCTGCTGAGGGTAAATGGGATGAATTGAAAAAAATGCAAGACGAAATGGATGGTGGAAAACCAACCAAATCTAAAGAAGAAGAATAAGCAATATGAATTGTTATTAATTATTTATAAAAAGGATGTAATTTTTGAATTACATCCTTTTTTTTTACCTTATTTTTACATAAGATTTAAACAGTAAAATTTATAAAATGACTGAAAAAAAGAAAGCCATATTATTACTTGAAGATGGGACAATTTTTGAAGGAAAGGCTATTGGGAAAATAGGAACTTATTCTGGAGAAATTGCATTTAATACTGGTATGACTGGATATCAAGAGATATTTACTGATCCTTCTTACTATGAGCAGATTTTAATAATGACTACTCCGCATATTGGAAATTACGGTACAATAGCAAAAGAAGTAGAGTCGGATTCAATAAAAATTGCAGGATTAATTGTTAAAAAATTCTCAGAAACTCATTCTAGAGCTGGAGAAGTTAAATCATTAAATGATTTATTGATAGAAAATAACAGAGGAGGTATAAGTGACATTGATACTAGAGCTTTGGTAAGACAAGTAAGAAGCAAAGGAGCAATGAATGTTGTTATTTCTTCAGAGATTGAAGATATAGATGAATTAAAATCAATTTTGGCTAAAACTCCGTCTATGGATGGATTAGAATTAGCATCTAAAGTATCGACTAAAGAAGCATTTTTTGTGGGAGATGAGAATTCATCAATGAAAGTAGCTTTATTAGATTTTGGGGTGAAGAAAAATATTATTAGATGTTTGGCAGATAGAGGATGCTATGTAAAAGTATTTCCACATAATACTTCTGTAACTGAGATTAAGGCTTGGAACCCAGATGGAATCATGTTGTCTAATGGACCTGGAGATCCTTCTTCTATGCCTAATGAAATTGAAGTAGTAAAAGAACTGGCTAAAGGAGAAACTCCAATTTTTGGAATCTGTTTGGGTCACCAAATATTAGCACTGAGTCAAGGATTGTCTACTTTTAAAATGCACAATGGACACAGGGGAATAAATCATCCGGTAAAGAATTTGATAACTGGTAAAGGAGAGATAACTTCTCAAAATCATGGATTTGTTGTGAATAGAGAAGAAGCTGAATCTCATATAGATTTAGAAATGACTCACGTTCACTTAAATGACGATACGTTGGCGGGAATCAAATTCAAATCAAAGAAAATATTCTCGGTACAATATCATCCAGAGTCTTCACCAGGACCTAATGATTCTAGGTATTTGTTTGATGAATTTGTCGAGAACATTAAAGTTCAGCAATCACAATTAGTATAATTAATTTAGAATAATTTTAAAAAAAATAAGAATGAGTTACATTGTAAATGTTCACGCAAGAGAAATATTAGATTCAAGAGGTAACCCAACTATTGAAGTAGATGTATTAACAAGTGATGGTAGTATGGGAAGAGCTGCTGTTCCTTCTGGAGCTTCTACAGGAATTCATGAGGCTGTTGAGTTGAGAGATGGTGATGAAAGTAGATATTTAGGGAAAGGAGTTTTAAAAGCTATTGCCAATGTGAATGATATTTTTGATGAAGAATTACACGGAACTGTAATTACAAACCAAAAAGAAATTGATGATATCATGTGTCAAGTAGATGGGACAGATAACAAAGGTAATATGGGTGCCAATGCTATTTTGGGAGTTTCTTTAGCTTGTGCTAGAGCAGCTGCAGATTCTTTAAGCATTTCATTGTACAGTTATTTAGGAGGAATGTTGGGAACAACAATGCCAGTTCCAATGATGAATATTTTGAATGGCGGATCTCATGCAGATAATAAAATTGACGTTCAGGAGTTTATGGTTATGCCTTTGGGAGCTTCTTCTTTTAGTGAAGCTTTAAAAATGGGAACAGAAGTTTTTCATCATTTAAAAGCAGTTCTTAAATCAAAAGGATTATCTACAAATGTAGGAGATGAAGGAGGTTTTGCACCAAACTTACAGTCCAATGAAGAAGGAATAAAAGTAGTGATGGAAGCAATAGAAAAAGCAGGTTATATACCCGGTAAAGACATTTACATTGCTTTGGATGCTGCAGCTTCTGAGTTTTATAACAAAGAAGAGGGAGTTTACCATTTAGAATCTACAGGAGAAAAATTAACTTCTTCGCAAATGGTTGATTTTTGGGCTGATTGGTGTGAAAAATATCCGATTGTATCCATTGAAGATGGACTAGACGAAGACGATTGGAAAGGTTGGAAACAATTGACTGAGAAACTGGGAGATAAAGTACAATTAGTAGGAGATGACTTATTTGTTACTAATACAAAAAGACTATCTAGAGGAATAGAAGAAGGAATAGCTAACTCAATACTGATTAAAGTAAACCAAATAGGAACACTTTCAGAAACTATTGAAGCGATTCAAATGGCAAATAAAGCGGGTTATACTTCGGTAATGAGTCACAGAAGTGGAGAAACAGAAGATTCTATTATTGCTGATTTGGCCGTAGCGCTTAATACGGGACAAATTAAAACTGGTTCTGCCTCTAGGTCAGATAGAGTAGCTAAGTACAATCAACTATTAAGAATAGAAGAGGAATTAGGAGAAAAAGCTTATTTCCCGGGGAAGGATTTCAAGTTTATTTAACTAAAAAGAAATTTTAAAAGGGGAATTTCCAATAAGGAGATTTCCCTTTTTTATTTTAAAAATACTATCTTTAATATTATGAAAAAAAACGGGAGAATTAGTCTTGTATTCCTAGCAGCAATTGTATTGTTGTCAAGCTTTACATTGCTACACGATTTTTATATTTCTATCACGAGTGTCGATTATAATCAAGAATCAAACAAGCTAGAAATTACTTGTCAGTTCACAACTCACGACATGGAAAAAGCAATCCTTTCTCTCCATAATATTGATTTGAATTTTGGGGAACCCAATGAACATGAAAAAGCAGATAGTCTTTTATTTGATTACATGGTTTCACATTTTAAAATAAATACAACTTCTACTCTAGATTTTAGCTTTGTTGGAAAAGAAGTTAATTTGGACGAAATGCTATGGGTTTATATAGAATCTACGGAGCTTGAAAAACCTAAATTATTAGAAGTAGAAAATACTTTTTTGATAGATGATTTTGAGGCACAATCAAATATTACTCACGTTAATTTCGGAAAAAAACAACACACATTTTCATTCAATAGAATAAGCAAAACACATACTTATAAAGTAAAATAACCCCATGAAAAAAACACTATTACTATCCCTTTTAATCTTCGGTTCTATCGCATTGATTGGTCAAGAATATAACACCAATAAATTTCGTCAATTAAAGCAAGAATTACCAACCCCAAATGTTTACAGAACAGCAGCCGGAGCTCCAGGACATGAATACTACCAGCAAAAAGCAGATTATGATTTAGCTATTATTTTAGATGATAAGAACCAAAAATTATTTGGGGAAGGATCGGTAAAATATTTTAATAATTCTCCTGATAAATTGGAATACTTATGGATTCAGTTGGATCAAAATGTGAGAGCAAAAACTACTGACTCTAAAAAGATTGCGACAGGAACAGTTTCTGGTGGAGCCGGAAGTTATGTGATGAATGGATTATTGAATGATTTTGATGGAGGGTTTAACATCGAATACATTAAAAAAAAGGATGGAAGTGAGCAATCATTCACGATTAATAAAACAATGTTGAGAATTAACCTTGAAACTCCTTTGGCACCAGGAAAGTCATTTACATTTAAAATGAAATGGAATTATAACATTAACGACAGAGATAAAGTAGGAGGTAGATCAGGATTAGAATATTTCGAAGAAGAAGATAATTACTTGTATACCATTGCTCAGTTTTACCCTAGAATGTGTGTATACAATGATGTGGAAGGATGGCAAAACAAACAATTTCTTGGAAGAGGAGAGTTTGCTTTAGTTTTTGGTGATTATAAAGTAACGATTACTACACCTAAAGATCATGTAGTGGGAGCAACAGGAGATTTGACTAATGTAAAAGATTTATTGACTGCTGACCAATACAAAAGATGGGGAAAATCTAAATACTCTTATAAAGAACCAGTTGTAATTGTAACTCAAAAAGAAGCAGAGGAAGCAGAAAAGGAAAAAGCAACAGAAACAAAGACTTGGAAATTTTACGCTAAGAATGTCAGGGATTTTGCATTTGCTAGTTCACGTAAATTTATTTGGGATGCAATGGCTGTGAAGCAAGAAGGAGCTCCAGATGTGATGGCAATGAGTTATTACCCAAAAGAAGGAAATCCATTGTGGGAGAAGTATTCTACTAAAGCGGTAGCTCAAACTTTGAAAACTTATTCAAAATATACGATTGCTTACCCTTATCCAAAAGCAATTTCTGTTCACTCTAAAAGTATTGGGATGGAATACCCAATGATTTGTTTTAATTTTGGTCGTCCAGAAAAAGATGGTACATATTCTGAAAGAACAAAATATGGAATGATTGGTGTAATTATTCACGAAGTAGGACACAATTATTTCCCAATGATTATAAATTCTGATGAACGCCAGTGGACTTGGATGGACGAAGGATTAAACACTTTTTTACAATACTTAACTGAGCAAGAATTTGAAAGAGATTTTCCTTCAAGAAGAGGGCCAGCCTATAAAATTACTAATTACATGAAAGGAGATAAATCTAGAATTTCTCCTATTATGACCAACTCAGAATCTATATTTCAGTTTGGGAATAATGCTTACGGAAAACCAGCTACAGCTCTTAATATATTGAGAGAAACAATAATGGGAAGAGAATTATTCGATTATTCTTTCAAAATCTATGCAGAAAGATGGGCATTTAAACACCCAACTCCAGCTGATTTTTTTAGAACTATGGAAGATGCCTCTGGGGTAGATTTGGATTGGTTTTGGAGAGGATGGTTTTACACTACAGATTTTGTAGATATCTCTATGGACGAAGTGAAGTGGTTACAGATTGATACTAGAAACCCTGAGGTAGAGAAAGCTATCTTAAAGAAAAGTAAGATGGATGAGGATAATAGCTTTGTTGGAAATCAAAGAAATAAAACTGAAATCAGAGAGACTTATAACGAAGCTGATAAGAGCTTGAATGATTTTTATACTTCATATGATGAGTTTGCTGTTACAAAAGCCGATAGAGAGTCTTATAAGAAGTATATGAAAGGAATGAGCGACAGACAAAAAGCTCAGATTGAAGCAAATTATAACTTTTACGAAATCACATTTACAAATAAAGGAGGTTTAGTTATGCCAATCATTTTACAATTTGATTATAAAGATGGTACGAGTGAAAAAGAATATATTCCTGCTGAGATATGGAAAATGACTGCTGAAGGGGGAGAGAATCAATCAGTAACTAAAGTCTTTATGAAGAAGAAGGAAGTAGCTAACATTACACTTGATCCAAATTTAGAAACTGCAGATTGTGACGTAACTAATAATTACTGGCCACACAAAGCTGTACCTTCTAAGTTTAAATTATATAAGGATAAGAAATCATACCCTAAGTCAAATGCAATGCAGAAGGCTAGGAAGTAAAAAACGTTAAATAAAAAAAGCTTGATGAGTATAAACTTATCAAGCTTTTTTTTATGTTAAATTGTCACAAAATTTCAAAAACGGATCTACTATTTTAGAGTTTTCTGGCAATTCATATAGAACCAATTTTACACCATTTTTATCTATTGTAAGTTTAACTAAATTTTTAAAATTGAATAAGCCAAGATTCTTTAAGTTTTCAAATTCAGTTTCGTTATTGTAAGTTATAAAGTAGTTGTTGAAAATTATTTTATACTTCAATCTTGTTCTCAAGAAATTTCTAATTCTATTTTTTCTAATTCTGATACATCTACTTTTTATTTTAATAGGAGTTTCGTAAGAAATGTTTAATTCTTCTGAAATACTACCTACAGAAAATATCGAAAGAGAAGTGACATTAGAAACTTGTCTAATTCCAAATAAATTAAGTTTTCGATTCTCAATTTCGAAGGTTACAATATTGACATTTATATAAAAAAAGTTAGTAATAAATGTTTGAATATGAGTTGTTAGAAACAGAAAAAACTCATTAGTCGAAACTAATGAGTTTTTTATAAATTGATTTTTATTTATTTAATTCCGTGCATCATTTTCTTAATTAGCGGAGACAATACAATTGCAATTACTGCAAATATAAATGAGATAATTGCGATTTGTCCAAATACTGTAGTGTAGTTAAACAAAGCAACTGCACCTTCTGAAGCATCTGCTGCAGGAGTTCCTGCAATAGATTTTGCTGCACTTGTAAGCCAGTTATCTGCTACTACAACAGCTTCATCTCCATGCCCTGAACCTCCAATAGTTAATTTAGAAATAATTCCAGAAATATGGTGAGCAAATGCAGAAGATAAGAACCAAACTCCCATCATGAATGCCACTAATTTCGCAGGTGATAGTTCTGTTACTTTAGACAATCCAACAGGCGACACAAATAATTCTCCAGTTGTAATAAATAAATATCCTAACATTAAGAACACCATTCCTACCATACCGTTTGAATCCATGTAATTACTACTTATAGCAAAGATTAAGAAACCTAATCCAAGTTGAGCAATACCAAATCCAAATTTCATAGGTGTACTTGGATTCATTCTTCTTTTATCTAACCAAACCCACATCATTGAGAATGGAATTGCTAAAAGCATAATGTATCCCGGATTTATAGAGTTAGTTTGAGCTGCATTTAGTCCAACTAAGTTTACATGATCCTGAGCAAATACTGTTAATGAACTTCCTGCTTGTTCGAAGAAAGACCAGAAAATTGTAATAAAGAAAGTAAGTATTGCAACTACAATCAACCTCTCTCTAGTTACTTTATCTGACTTGATACAAGTATATGTTAAAAATAGAATTACAACTATAAGAAGTGCAAACAATAAGAAAGTCATTAATCCAGATTCTAATGGAGATTCAGGAAATACGATATAACTATTTTGTTTTACTAAGAATGCAAATAATGGAGCAGAAGCAAGAGCAAGGATATAAACAATGTGCTTTATATTTAAAATACCAAAATATTTCTTGTCTTTAAACTCTTCTGGTTGCTCTCCTTGGTTTCCATAAACATTGTTTTTGCTTCCATTCCAGAAAACGATAACACCTGCTAACATTCCAATTCCTGCTGCACCAAAACCATAATGCCATCCGTAAGAAGCACCAAGCCATCCACATAATAATGGAGCAATAAATGCACCAATGTTTATCCCCATATAAAAGATTGTAAACCCAGCATCTCTTTTTGGATCTCCTTGTTTGTATAATCCACCAACCATGGTAGAAATGTTTGGTTTAAAGAATCCATTTCCAATAATCAATAACCCTAAGGATAGAAAGAAGATAGTTTTATCTTCAAATGCCATAGTGAAATGTCCCAATGTCATTAAAAGTCCACCAAGCATAATTGAATTTTTATGTCCAATTAATCTATCAGCAATCATTCCTCCAATTGCAGGAGTGAAATAAACTAAAGAACCGTAAGCAGCATAAATTCCGTAAGCAAATTCTTTTCCATCAGCTAAATCAGCAAATAACTCGTTTATCAAATAAAGAGTCAATAAAGCTCTCATTCCATAAAAACTAAATCTTTCCCATAGCTCAGCAAAAAATAGATAAAACAATCCTTTTGGATGTCCCATCATAGTTGCTTGCCCCTGCCATTCGTCAGCTTGGTCAATTATTTCATCCATTCTATCTGCCATAGTTATAAGTTTTAATTAATTGTTAAGTGTCTAAATTAAGATAATTTTTCAATTCCAAAAACTAAACTTCCAATAAATAATCACAAAGCAATGAACAAATTCCTCAAATATTCTTGTATTTTTAGCCTATGAAAAAAATAGCTCAACTTTTATTGTCAGGATTAATTCTTTATTCTTGTTCAAACAACCAATACGAATCTAATAAAAACAAGAGAAAAGAAATGGAAACATCTGATATTACTGACGTGCATTCTTATGCACATTTTGATAAAGCTTACACTTCTCATTTGTATTTGGAGTTGAATGCAGATTTTGATAAAAAAGTATTGAGTGGAGTTGCTGCTCATACGATTCAAAATAACAATGCAACAGAAATTGTTTTTGATATCAAAGACTTAAACATTAATAAAATTATCACTAATGATGAAGGAAAAGAAGTAGAGTTCACAATTGGAGAAGAAGACCTAATAAAAGGAAGACCTTTAACAGTAAATATAACTCCCAATACAACTCGTGTAGAGATTCATTATTCTACCAATCCAAGTTCTGAGGCTGTGCAGTGGTTATCGCCACAGCAAACAGCAGATAAAACAGATCCCTTTTTATTCACACAAGGAGAAGCAATTTTAACCCGTTCATGGATTCCGATTCAGGATTCTCCAGGGAATAAAATTACTTACTCTGCAAAAATCACCGTGCCCGATTCATTAATGGCAGTAATGAGTGCAAAGACGACAAAAAATGTGAACGGAACTTTTTCATTTGAAATGAAGCAGCCTATTCCTTGTTATTTGATAGCGTTAGCAATTGGTAAATTGGAATATAAATCATTAGGAAAAAGATCGGGAGTTTATGCAGAACCTTCTATGATGGAAGCTTGTTATAACGAGTTTGAAGATTTGGAAGAAATGATTTCTGCTGCCGAAGGATTGTACGGAAAATACGCATGGGAACAGTATGATGTAATTGTATTACCTCCCAGTTTCCCATTTGGAGGAATGGAAAACCCAAGACTTACGTTTGCAACACCAACAATAATTGCAGGAGATAAATCACTTACTTCATTAATTGCTCACGAATTGGCTCATTCTTGGTCGGGGAATTTAGCAACCAATGCTACTTGGGATGATTTTTGGTTAAACGAAGGATTCACAGTTTATTTTGAAGGTAGAATAATTGAAGAATTATACGGAAAAGATTATGCAGACATGCTTGCAGTATTAAGTTACCAAGGATTATTGGACGAATTAGAAGAATTACCAAAAGAAGATACTCGTTTGAAACTAGATTTGGAAGGAAGAAGTCCAGATGATGGAATGTCTGCTATTGCTTACGACAAAGGTTGTTTCATGTTAAGAATGATTGAAGAAAATGTAGGAAGAGAAAAATTCGATAGTTTCCTTAATGCCTATTTTGATAATTTTAAATTCAAAAATTTAACTACCGAAGAGTTTTTGGTATACATCAATAAGGAATTGCCAGAGGTTCAAAAATTGAATTTGAACGAATGGATTTATAAACCAGGTTTACCAGCTAATTGTCCAAAAATAGAATCGGATAAATTTGACAAAGTGGAAGCGAACTTAGTAAATAAGACTTATTTGGATAATAAAGCGAGTACAAAAGATTGGACGACTCACGAATGGCTTCACTTTATTGGAGCAATAGATACTAGCTGGAGTTTGAATGATTTTGAAGAAGCAGATGTTTTGTTTAATTTTACAACCTCAGGAAACTCAGAAATAGCAGCTGCTTGGTACGAGCAATCTATAAAAGCAGGATACAAAACAGTATATCCAGAATTGGAAGCATTTCTTGTAAGAGTAGGAAGAAGAAAGTTTTTGACTCCACTTTACAGGGCATTATTGAAAGCAGGAGATAAAGCTACAGCACTTTCTATTTATAGTAAAGCAAGACCTAATTATCATTTTGTATCAACCAATACAATGGATAAATTATTGGAATTTAATAATTAAAAAAAAAGTAATTTTGAAATTTCCAGAAAACAACATACAGAGGTGGGTAATATTTGTATTTGATGTACTTGCTGCATGTTTTGCATTGTTTGTTGCTTATGCGCTTAGGTTCGATTTTTTTAGCTCTAAGCAAGACTTTAGTAATGAATTGGAAATGCTTAAAACAGCATTGCCAATTTTTATAGTAATACGAGTTGTATTATTCTATTTTGGAAAAACCTATGCAGGTATAATAAGATATACTAGTACAGAAGATGCAAAGCGTATTTTTAAAGTAGTTACCATTGGTACAGGAATTTTCATTCTTTTCAGTATAATAAAATACAAGTTTTGGGATGGTACTTATTTTTTGCCAAGACCAATAATTGCTATTGAGTATTTATTGACATTATTTTTCATGATAGCAACTAGGCTAGGCGTAAAGCTTATATATCACGAGGGAAGAAAAGACAAAGAAAACACCAAAAATGTAATAATTTATGGTGCTGGAGAAATGGGGAGTATTGTGTTCAGAACGCTTAATGAATCGGCAAATATAATGCACAATGTAATAGCTTTTGTAGATGATAACCCGGCTAAATCCGGCAATATATTGCAAGGTGTAAAAGTATACCACACAAGTAAATTAGAAAGTTTAATTAATAAAAATAACATAGATAATATAATTGTTTCTATTCAGAATCCATCAAATGAAAACAGAAGTAAAGTATTGGATATCGCATTAAATAATGATTTAACAGTATTGAATGTACCTCCTGTCGAGAACTGGATAGATGGACAAATAAACGTAAAACAAATTCAAAAGATTAAGATTGAAGACATACTAGGAAGAAAAGAAATCTCTCTGAGTATGGATAAAATATCTAATTCTACCAAAGGAAAAACGATCCTTATTACTGGAGCAGCTGGTTCTATTGGGAGTGAGATTGTGAGGCAATTATTAAGGTTTTCTCCCAAAAAATTAATCTTATTAGATCAGGCAGAATCAGGATTGTACGACTTAGAACAAGAGTTGATTGATTTTTCTGATTCTATGGATATTGTGGTAGGTGACATTGCAAACTTATCGCGAATAGAAAAAGTTTTTTCTCATTTCAAACCCTCTTTAGTTTTTCATGCTGCTGCTTACAAACACGTTCCTTTAATGGAAGAAAATCCTTGCGAAGCAATTGAAACGAATGTGCAAGGAACCAAAAACCTGGTAGATTTATCGGATAAATACAAAGTGAAAAAATTTGTAATGGTATCAACTGACAAAGCTGTGAATCCTACCAATGTAATGGGAGCATCCAAAAGAATAGCGGAGATAATAGCTCAACATAAAAATGCCAATTCTGAGACAGCATTTATTACGACAAGATTTGGAAATGTACTAGGATCTAATGGTTCTGTAATTCCATTATTTAAAAGACAAATAGAAAGAGGAGGTCCTGTAACAGTAACTCACGAAGAAGTAACGCGTTTTTTTATGACAATTCCAGAGGCTTGCCAATTGGTAATAGAAGCGGGAGTAATGGGAATTGGAGGTGAAATATTTGTGTTTGATATGGGAGATTCTGTCAAAATTATTGATTTAGCAAGAAGAGTAATAAAGCTATCAGGATTTGAACCAGAAGTGGATATTAAAATAAAAATCACAGGATTAAGGCCTGGTGAAAAATTATATGAAGAAGTACTAAGTGATGGAGAAACGACTATGCCTACTTACCATCCCCAAATTTTGATTGGAAAAACAAGAGAGATTCTACCCACTGTGATTGAGGATGTACTCAAATTAATAGCTCACTCTAATTCACAAGAAAATGATTTGGTTGTAAAAAAGATGAAAAAAATCATACCCGAATTTTTGAGTAATAATTCGGTTTATGGTAAATTAGATAATATATAATAATAATATAATGACTGCATTAGAAAAATCTCAAGATGAGAAGAGTTTAGAATCCAAAATAAAAAACCACATTGGTGCTGCTTCTACTATTGAATTAAGATTTCAATATCAGGAATTAGATCAAGAAGTAAAATTAGATTTGGTGACTTTTAATTCAAAGCACA
Source organism: uncultured Flavobacteriales bacterium (assembly GCA_905182785.1). GTDB lineage: Bacteria > Bacteroidota > Bacteroidia > Flavobacteriales_D > CAJJDF01 > CAJJDF01. The sequence continues at coordinate 68,274 of CAJJDF010000035.1, read as the reverse complement.
ATCAATCATTTTTATTTCATTCTGTGATGGGATATAGCAAAGTAGATTCATTGAACAAAATGCTAGAATACATTAAAAACTATAAGGATAAAGAAAGTTCTTATACTATTCAGTGGTCTCTAAAAGAGAGTTCAGGATTAAATACTTCTTATTTTAGAGCAGCTAATTTATTGTCTGCAATTGAGAAATTTTATTTTGAAAGAGATATAAACTCTACTGTTGTTTTTAGTGTTGTATTAAATCCAATATCGTGATGATGAATTCAAAAAAAACAAAAACAGCATTACAGGTAAGATTCAATGATTTGGATATGGCTGGTCACGTTCACAATTCAGAATATCTAAATTATTTTGAGATTGGAAGAATAGATTTTTTTAATCAGGTAATCGATTCTAATTGGGACTGGAAAGAAAAAGGAATTTTAGTTGCTAGAAATGAAATAGATTATTTAAAACCTACACATTTTCACGATAAGATTTTTGTAGAAACAGCTTGTGAAGATATTGGCAAAAAGAGTATCACTTTATCCTATAAAATATTTAATGATAAAGAAGGAGTGAAAGAATTATGCGCAAAAGGGAGAAGTATCTTGGTTTGTTTTGATTTTAATACCAATACTTCGGTTGCCGTTTTTGAGGAATGGAAAAAGTCCTTAGAAGATTAATTCCGATAAATCTTCAATTACATTTTCGCTTTTATTCTTGTTATACCAAACTTGTAAGTCTTTTTTAAAGTCTGCATCCAGTTGGCCATGCTTTGATTTGTAATCGACTACCATTTTTGTTGCTATTGTTGGTCTTGGTCCCCAAGTTTTTGTTACTTTCTCATTTTCTAATTGAATCAATTTAGGGATAGCTTGGTTTCCATTTGTTAAGAATTCATTCATTAATTCTGGATTTTCATCTCTTAGTACGATTCTTAAATTAATATTGCTATTTGTTTCAGCCAATTTGTTAATTACTGGTAAATTTTGTGCAGCATCTCCACACCATCCTTCTGAGAGTACAACCCACGTAATTTTTTTATCAATAGAACTAAATTTATTTACAACAGAATCATCAAGTTTTGTTGTCTTATCCAACCTTTTCATTCTACTATTGTTTAATTTACTGTAGCTAACCAAATCTTCAGAACCATTTTTTGTTGTCGATTCATTATTGCCTAATAAATTAGTGACCAATGCTCTGTATTCATTATAGCTTAAGCTATTCACCAAACTTTTATTTATTAATTCCATTCTTTATTTTTAATATTTCTTGGACGTTACGCAGTTTTTTACCTTACAAAACTCTTGAAGTACATAATTATCAAATGTTAAGTATTTTTAAATAAGTAAAAAACACTTGTTAAGCACTTTGTAATACCTTAAATTCGTTACCTATTGTATTAGCGAAAAAGAATAAATATGACAAGAGAATTTCAAGCAACAAAAGTAAAAAAGAAAAGTAGAATAAAAAAGATCCTTAAGTGGTCAGGAATAGTTTTTTTATTGCTGTTAATTACACTTATTTCATTACCATTTATTTTTAAAGATAAGTTGGTAGAAGTTTTTAAAACTGAAATTAATAATTCAGTTAATGCAAAAGTAGATTTTGGTGATTTTGATTTAACTCTGTTTAGTTCTTTTCCATATTTTTCTTTCGATATACAGGATGTAAGCGTGACAGGAATTAACGAATTTGAAGGAGTTAGTCTTGCAAAGATAAAAAGCACAAGCATCAAGCTAGATTTGATGAGTGTGATATCTGGAGATAAGATAAAAGTAAAATCTATTGTAATTGATGAACCCACACTGAATATCATTGTAACTAAAGATAGTCTGACGAATTACGACATTGTTAAATCATACGAATCGGTACAAACTGAAGAAAATAGTGAACAGCTAGAGTATGAAATTGGATTGAATAAACTAAAAATAACCAAAGCCAATGTAATTTACAAGGATGAAATATCTAATGTATCCTCAGAAGTTAAAAATATGAATTTTGATTTATCGGGAGATTTCACTCAAGATGTTTTTGATATAAAAACGGTTACAGCCATAGAGGAACTTTCAGTGTCTGAAGGTATGGTAGGTTATCTCAACAAAACAAAAGTGAGTTTTGATGCGGATATTAACATAGATAAATTTACAAAGTATACTCTAAAAGAAAATACTCTAAAACTAAATCAATTGGATTTAGGGTTTGATGGATGGGTTGAATTATTGGAAGATAAAATGAATATTGACATGAAGTTTAATTCTAAAAAAGTTGATTTCAAAAGTATCCTCTCTCTTATTCCAGCAGTATATTCCAAGGATTTTAACACCATAGATACAAAAGGAAAAATTGTTTTAAATGGAGATGTAAAAGGAAGCTTAGAAGGGGATTCTTATCCAAGTTTTAATCTTAATATGGGAATAACAGAGGGTTATTTTAAATATCCAGATATGCCAAATTCTGCCGATAACATTAATGTCAAAACTAAAATTATACATCCCCAAGGAGATTTAGATAAGATGAAAATTGATGTTATTCAATTACATTTAGAATTAGCAAACAACCCAATAGATGCTACTTTAAAAATCTCAAAAATAATGAGTGATCCTAACATTGTAAGTAAAATAAAGGCAACAATAGATTTGGATAAACTGAAAACGGTAATTCCAATGGAAGAGAATGAAAAACTAAATGGAAATATTCTTGCCGATTTAGATTTAGCCGGAAAACTATCGTCCATTACCAATAAGCAATACCAAGATTTTAAGGCAGTAGGAATACTTTCTGTTAAAAACATGCTTTACTCTTCTAAAGGTTTACCTTATGATGTAGTTGTAAATAGCATGACAATGGATTTTTCTACTCAATTTTTGGATTTAAAAGAATTAGATACAAAAATCGGAAAAAGTGATATTCAAATCGTTGGAAGAATAGATAATATTTTACCTTATATTTTTAGTAATGAGGTTCTAAAAGGAGCTATGAAAATTACCTCTAATACATTAAATATAGATGATTTGATGAGAACAGTTCCGTCAGAAGCGGAGTCTAAAACAGGAAATACTCCAGTTGATTCAAATGACAAAGCTTTTAAGGTTCCAGCTCTTTATGATATAAATTTAACAACTGATATCAAAGAGTTAATTTATGAGGGTCTATCTATCAAAAATGTAAAAGGGAAAGTGGGTGTGAAAGACGAAATTGCAAACTTATCTAATGTGAGCATGGATATGCTAGACGGAAATATAATTGTGGACGGAAGCTATAACTCAAAAAATAAAAATCCTTTAGTAGATTTTAATTATAAAATCAAGAACGTAGATATAAAAAAAACAGCTCAGTTTTTTAGTTCTATAGAAACAATTGCTCCTGTTGCAAAATATTGTAAAGGAAAAATTTCTACCAATCTGAAAGTATCTTCAGAGTTGGATCAAAAGATGTCTCCTATTTATAGCTCTATTAATGGAGTAGGAGGTCTGTTCTCTGATAACCTAACTGTAACAGGAATAAAAGCATTACAAGAAATAGCTGAAGTATTGAAAATTGATAAGCTAGCTAATCAAAATCTAAAGAAATTAAAAATGGTTTTTCAATTCAAAGAAGGAAGAGCTTTTGTAAATCCTTTTGATATAAATTTATCCGGTATACCAACTGAGGTTAATGGTTCAACAGGATTTGACCAAACCATAGCTTATAACTTGAAAATGAAAGTGCCTAAAGAAAAACTAGGTAATAAAGCGAACGAAACCATTGGAGGACTATTAGGAAAAGTAAAAGGGTTTGACTTAAAATTGCCAGCAATTATACCAATTAATTTTATTATTAGTGGTACAGTATCTAATCCAATATTAAAATCGAATTTAGGAGATCAAGCTAATAATGTAGTTACAGATCTTAAGGATAAAGTTGTTGACACGATTAAAAAAACCTTTAATAAGGAGATAGAAAAAATAATGACAGAAGCTAATTTACAAGCTCAAAAACTTAAAGGCGAAGCTAAAATACAAGCAGATAAGTTGAGAGCTGAAGGAATTAAATTAACTGAGAAAGCTAAAGCAAAAGCAGATAATATTGCAAACCAAGCAAAAGTAAGAGCGGATGAGGAAGCGGAAAAATTAATAAGGAAAAGAGGAAATCCTTTTGAGAAAATAGCCAATAAAAAGCTTGCAGAGGTAGTTAAAACAAAAGCCTATGAGCAAATAGACAAAACAAAATTAGAAGCTTATAAGAAAGCTGAAATACCAGCTAACGAAGCAGAAGAAAAGGCTAAATCTATTGAGAATGAATCGGATGAGCAAAGTAAAAAGATATTAGATATGGCTAAACAAAGAGCAGATAAACTAAAACAGTAAGAAAAAAAATTAGGCACAGCTTTTGCTAGGATTTAAACAAATATTAAAATGAAGAAGATTGTTGTAATTATTTTTTTGATGCCCTTTATCTTGTTTTCTCAGGAAGAATGTGAGTTATCAGAAAGTGGTAAAGTGAAAAAGCTTTACGAAAAAGCAATGGATAGGAAAAAGACAAAAGACCCTAAAAAACGCTTAACTTATTTGAAACAAGCAATAGAAGAGGATGAAACTTGTGTGCCTTGTTATTGGCAATTGGCAAGAAGAAGTTATTCTAAAGCAAGGAAAAAAAACACTTCTTATGAAAAGGCAATTAATTATTATAAAGAGATAGAAAATCTTTGTCCATCCTATCACTCTGATGTTTATTATTATTTGGGATTAATGAATTTCCAGGAAGATAATTCGAAACAAGCAGAGATTTATTTTAAAAAGTTCATAGAATTTAGAGATCAAGACGAAGAGAAATTTTCTAAAAACTATATAGATAAGTTAAGAGCTGCTAAAGCTACTTTGCCAGAGTTAAGTTTCAAGAATACTTTTTTTAATAACCCAGTTCCCTTCGACCCCGTTTTGGTGCGAAATGTTTCAACTAAAGGAGAAGAATACTTACCTATGATATCGGCAGACGATGAAAATATATTTTTCACAAGACTTTATGATACCAAAGGACTTGGAGATATTGTAACCACAAGGGTAGAAGAGTTGGTTATTAGCAAAAGAAGCTCAACTAGCGAATTATTTGATGATGGAGAAGCTTTGCCGAAACCATTCAATACAGGTCAAAATTACGGAGGTGTTTCAATTTCTATTAATAATAAAGAATTGTATTTATGTGCCTGCAAAAAAATAAACAACTACAATAACTGTGATATTTTTGTGTCGAATTATGAATATTTAATAGATGAAAAAACAAACAAATACAGTTACAAATGGTCTGAGTTAAGAAACTTGGGTGAGGCTATAAATAGTAACACAACTTGGGAAGCACAACCTTCTATTTCTGCAGATGGAAAGACTTTATACTTTGCAACTAGTCGTCCCACAAGTAAGGGAATAGACATTTATTACTCTATAAGAGATGAAAATGGGGAGTGGAGCAAAGCAAAATCTATTGGGAATGTAATTAATTCTGAAGGAAATGACAAAGCACCTTTTTTGCATACAGATAGTAAAACAATGTATTTTGCTTCACAAGTAAGTAAAAAAAGAAGAGGAGCGGGAGATTATGATATTTTCTTCTCTAAACAAGACGATAAAGGAGTTTGGAGTGAACCAAAAAATTTGGGTTATCCAATTAATTCTGAAAAATCTGAGGATGGACTTATTGTAAATATTACAGGTGAAACAGCTTATTTTTCTTCAGGAAAACAGGTAGGAGGAGTAGGAGGGAAAGATATTTATTCATTTGAATTACCAGAGGAAGCAAAACCAGAAAAAGTTGTTTTACTGAAAGGAAAGATGAAAGATGAAGAAGGTAATCCAGTTACAAAATCTAAGCTTAAAATAAGCTACCAGGATAAGTCAAAAGATAAAGTAATAGACATAATATCAGATGATGGAAATTTTGCTGTAGCAGTCAATATGGAAGATGAGGAAAAAGTACTCATTAGTCTAAAGCAAAAAGGAACTGTATTTCAATCAAGACTATTGAGTAAAGAAGATGCAGAAAAAGGAGTTTTAAAAGACAAAGATATTACAGTAGAAAAATTGAAAAAAGGAGAAGGGTTTACAATTAATGATATAAAATTTTCTACAAACTCCTATAAATTAGATAATAATGCTATATTTATACTCGACAACTTTTTAGAGTACTTATTAGAAAACAAATTAATAAGATTTAAAATAGTAGGACACACTGATAACTTAGGAGACGACAATGAAAATCAGATTTTATCTTCGGATAGAGCTGATTCTGTAAAAAAGTATTTAATTAATAATGGAGTGAAGTTAGGACGAATTACCTCTGAAGGAAAAGGAGAGTCTGAGCCAAAAGTTGAAAATAACTCAGAAAAAAATAAACAAATAAATAGAAGAACAGAGTTTATAGTAATTGATTTTTAATTAAATATGGAAAGAGCATTCTTAAAAGATTTTTTTGATTCTAAAGTTGATCTATACAATAATCCAGATTTTATTGCTGATGACCCTATAAGTATACCTCATAATTTTTCAAAAAAAGAGGACATTGAAATTTCGGCATTATTAAGTGCAACAATTGCCTGGGGACAAAGAAAAACTATTATTAAGAATTGTTTTTCTATGATGGAATTGATGGATAATTCACCTTATGATTTTGTTTTGAACCATACTCAAGGCGATTTAGAAAGGTTTAATAATTTTAAGCACAGAACTTTTAATGGGGGGGATTTAAAGTGTTTTATTTCCCAAATAAGAAGAATATATAGAGATAATGGAGGATTGGAGAAAGTTTTTTCTGAAGGAATAATTGAAAAATCTAAAGATTGTAGTGGTGCAATAGAAAATTTCCGAAATGTTTTTTTAGAAGGAGTTAGTGACAAAGAAAATAGAACATTAAAACATGTGTCAAGTCCAGCAAATGGTTCTGCTTCCAAACGCTTGATTATGTTTTTGAGATGGATGGTAAGAGATGATAAAATGGGGGTTGATTTTGGGATATGGAAATCAATAGATACAGCCTATTTATCTTGTCCATTGGATGTTCATTCTGGAAATGTTGCAAGAAAAATCGGGCTAATAAAAAGGAACCAAAACGACTGGAAAGCAGTAAAGGAATTAGATGTAGAATTAAGAAAATTAGATCCAAAAGACCCTGCTAAGTATGACTTTGCCTTATTTGGTTTAGGTGTTTTTGAAAATTTTTAAATTATTGTTTTACAAGTTGCCACCTGTCATTATCTATTGTCAAAACAACCAATTCTTAGTCCGTTACTCTCAAAAATTTTGAATAAACAACTTCTTAATTACTATATGTAATTTTCAAATATTTTTAGAGTTTTTAAACTCCCATTTGAATTTTTTATCGGAATTAATCACGAAATTTTTTGATATTATATCACCAGAATCAGATTTTACTGATTTATTTTAAGTTAGTAAAAGTGAAATCCTCTGTTATTCTTGCTCTCATATCTTATAGGTTTAAATCAAAGTAAATTGAATCGACTTAATTAGGAATTACCACCTGAATAACATAAATGTCATTTAAATGAGTCATTAATTTAATATTCATTTCTTTCTTGATTTTATATATTTAGTTATTTTAACTTCTAAATAGAAAAGTTTTTTTTTGCAAACGACTTAGGGATTAATACTCATAATTGCAGTTAATTAATCTAAACTAAGTAAGTGAAATAAGTGTAAATGCTGATACAGCTATATATTATTCATTAAAAAACCGAAACATTTTTTTTCCTTCTCCGTACTAGTTGTATAGTTCTTAAAATAAACCAAGATGAAAAAACTATTAATACTCTTACTGTCAACTTTTGTTTTAACAAATAATGCTAAATCAGCAGATATTGTTTTTGAAAAAGCTACTATATATCTCAATGCCTTTGGTATTGCAGTTATTGATAATTCATTCATCAAAAATGTAAGTAATAATAGCTCAGTTTATTCTATGTTTATAGATAAAGATACATTTACTGATGAAGAAATAGGAGAAAATTGGGTTACATTAACTGTAACAGATATATATGGAAATGAAGATTATTATACTTCTATTATTACTGTTATGGATACATTGAAACCAGTTGTGAATTGTCAAGATGCTCTTGTTTATTTAAATGCTTCTGGTGAAGCAGTAATTGATAATTCAATAATCAATAATGGAAGTAAAGATAACTCTTCAATATCAAATATATCTTTAGATAAATATATATTTGATATTGAATCAATAGGAGGGAACTGGGTAACTATTACTGTAACCGATATACATGGAAATGTAGATCATTGCACTTCAATTTTAACAGTATTAGATACTTTTGATCGAGCTATAAATACTGTTTATTCTGATTCAATAATTAGTTATGCTTATGTGCCAAATGCATTTACACCAAATAATGACGGGGTTAATGATGTGTTTACTCCAGTTAGTTCTGATTATGCTATCAAAAACTATGAATTTTCTGTTTATAACTTAAGTCGTGAAATGATCTTCAAAACAAATTCTAATTCAGAAGGATGGAATGGAAATTTCAGAGGAGTTGAGATTCCAGAAGGAGATTATGTTTGGACTTTAACGACCAGTTCAAAAGGTGGAAATAACATCCAGTCCCAAAAAGGATATGTTAAATTAATTCGTTAATAAATCAGTCAATTTTAGTGTTAAAAAAAGTATCTTTGGTGGCTATGCCCACAAAAGTTGCCATATTTGTAGATGTTATTCTACCACTTGCTGTTCCTAATCTTTTTACTTATCGTGTTCCATTTGATTTGAATGATTCGGTTAAGGTAGGGAAGAGAGTTATTGTGCAATTTGGTAAAAAAAAATTGTACTCAGGAATTATTCATTCTTATCACGAAACACCACCTAAAAATTACGAAGCAAAATACGTAGATTCTATTCTAGATGAATTCCCAATTGTAAATCAAGAGCAATTGAAATTCTGGAAATGGATAAGCACTTATTACCTCTGTACTATTGGAGAAGTTATGAATGCTGCACTTCCTACTGGTTTGAAGTTGGTGAGTAAGACAAAAATCATCCTCAATAAAGCTGTTGAAATAGATGTGAAGTCATTGTCAGACAAAGAATATTTAATTATAGAAGCGTTAGAGATTAGTAACATTCTTGAATTGCAGGAGGTTGAATCTATTTTACAGTTAAAATCAGCTTATTCTATCATTAAGTCTTTGTTAGAAAAAAACTATATTGTTGTTGCCGAACAAGTTCAAGAAAAATATAAGGCCAAAACAGCTACTTACATTCAGTTCCCCGATAATTTTGGAGAGGAACAAATAAAAGAAGCTTTTGATAAATTGACAAAAGCCCCCAAGCAATTGGATACTTTTATGATGTTCAATCACTTGTTGAATTCTATGAAAGGAGCAATTTCTAAAAAGAAATTGATTATTGAAGCAAACACAAATTCGGCTACGGTAAAGCAATTGGTTACCAAAGGTTATTTGGAAGAATATTCGCAAGAGATTTCTAGAATAACAAAGGATAAGAAACAAACCGAAGAAATAGATAAGCTTTCTGAAGCACAGACAAAGGCTCTGATCGAAATAAAATCTCATTTTAAAACAAAGGACGTTACTTTAATTCACGGAGTAACAGGTAGTGGGAAAACAGAAATATACATTCAGCTTATTCAGGAGCAAATAGAACAAGGAAATCAAGTCCTTTATTTATTGCCTGAAATTGCACTTACCACTCAAATTATTTCTCGATTAAGAAAGAAATTTGGAGATAAGATAGGAATATATCATTCCAAATACAATTCCAATGAAAGAGTTGAAGTTTGGAGTGAATTGCTAAAAGGAAAAGAAAGTAGGTTCCAGATAATAATTGGTGCAAGATCTGCTGTTTTTCTTCCTTTCACAAATTTAGGGTTGATAGTAGTGGATGAAGAACATGATGCTTCTTACAAGCAAAATGAACCTGCACCAAGATATAACGGGCGTGATGCTTCCATGTATTTGGCAAGAATCTATGGAGGTAAAGTTTTGTTGGGGTCTGCAACTCCGTCCATAGAGTCTTATTGGAATGCAAAAGAAGACAGGTTTGGATTTGTAGAACTGAAAGAACGGTTTGGAGCAGCCACTTTACCCAATATTGTTATTTCTGATTTGCAGGAAGCAACAAAAAGAAAGAAAATGAAATCGCATTTCTCTCAATTTTTATTAAATGAAATAGGGCAATTTTTAGAAAATAAAGAACAAATTATTTTGTTTCAAAACCGAAGAGGATATAATCCTTCTTGGGTATGCGAAACCTGTGCGTGGGTGCCACAATGTAAGAATTGTGACATTAGTTTAACTTACCATAAGTACACCCACTTGCAAAAATGCCATTACTGTGGTTACGCAGAAAAACCAATTTCTAAATGCAAAGCTTGTGGAAGTAATTCATTAAAAATGGTAGGGTTTGGAACAGAGAAAATAGAGGAGGAGTTGTCCATTTATTTTCCAAAACATTCCATCAAAAGAATGGATTATGACACGACCAGAAACAAAAATGGCTACCAAAACATTATAGATGATTTTGAACAAGGATTGATAGACATACTTGTGGGAACCCAAATGGTAACCAAAGGGTTGGATTTTGATAATGTAGGAATGGTGGGTGTTTTAAATGCCGACAGTTTATTGCATTATCCTGATTTTAGATCATTTGAGCGTTCTTTTCAGTTACTTACACAAGTGGCAGGAAGAGCAGGAAGAAAAGCAAAACAAGGGAAAGTAATTATTCAAACCTATTCGCCCGATCACCCTGTTATACAGAGAGTAATTGATAACGATTACATAGGGATGTACAACCAAGAGATTGAAGAAAGAGAGAAATATGGGTATCCACCTTTTTATAGATTAATAAAAATTGTGATTCATCACAGAGACAGAGATACATCCTTATTGGGTTCACAAGAACTTGCCAAAACGCTAAAAAAACAACTGGGAGGAAGAGTGCTAGGGCCAGAAACTCCAGCAATTTCCAGAATCAAGAATATGTACATTAATCAGATTTTGATAAAATTTGAGCGTAAAATTTCTCCAGTAAAACTGAAAGAATTTATCAATGATTCCGTAGGTAAATTTCAGAATGAACCCCATTTCAAGTCGGCAAGAGTTGTAATGGATGTAGATTTTTATTGATTTTTATTTCAATCCTAACAGGTTTTTAAAACCTGTTAGGATTTTTTAGTTTTTAAGCTACAATAATTGTAATTTCAAAGACAATAAAACGTCTACAAAACATGGATTTTTACTTTAAAAAAATGAATACTAAATACGATAACGGCACAGTCGATTATTATTTGGGAGAACAACAAATTCACGTAAATGAATTAATAGGGAATGAAGTAGAGTTTATTTATAACGGACAAATAAACTGTACTTCGTGTGGTAAAAAGACCAAAACATCTTTTGCACAAGGATTTTGTTATTCTTGTTTCATCAATGCACCACAAGCTTCGCCTTGTATCATAAAACCAGAATTATGTGAAGCGCATCTTGGTAAAGGAAGAAATGTAGAATGGGAAGAGAAATATCATAATGTGCCACATTATGTTTATTTGGCTATATCTAGTGCTGTAAAGGTTGGAATTACTAACGGACAAAATTTGCCTTACAGATGGATAGATCAAGGAGCTTCCTCTGGAATTATTTTGGCAGAAGTACCCTATAGAAGATTGGCGGGAGATATAGAAGTAGCATTAAAAGAGAAGTTTACCGACAAAACAAACTGGCGTAAAATGCTGACAAACGATATTCTGGAAGGAGTAGATTTGGAAGAAGTGAAATGGGAGTTGGAAGAAACATTGCCAAGTGATTTAAGTCAATACCTATCAGAGAATGATGATATTACTGAAATAAATTACCCAGTATTAAAATATCCGACTAAAGTAACGAGTGTTAATTTAGAGAAAATACCTAAATTCAGGAAAAAGCTGATGGGGATAAAAGGGCAGTATTTCATATTTGATGACAATACAGTAATCAATATCAGAAAATATACGGGGCATCACATTCAGTTAAATTTTTAATAATGAGTCATATAACATTAAAAATAGACGTTACCAATTCTCAGCAAGTAATTGCACAAGAAAAAGGTAAGTTGGTGGGTTTTGCTTCTAGATTACTCTCGGATGAAAAGAGAAAACAAAAAGTAGAAGAAGAAGTATATGCTCTTATAAAAGAAGAGTTAAAACAACTACTGCCAGGAAAACTAGCAGAAAATGGTATAACTGCTGATGTTACAATAGGAATAGAAGAATAGCCCTTCGAGAACCTCAGGGCCACTATTAATAAACTCTCAGAGTTAAAATAGAAAATAAAACATGCGGTCTGAAGGTTTTGAACTTGTTCAAAATATATCGGGCCAACTTATTAAAAAAAACTAATTATGATACATTTTACACCCGATTTTTTAGATTTTTTCAAAGAGTTAGCTCCTAATAATAACAAAGATTGGTTTGACGAAAATCGAAAACGCTATCATGAAAGTGTAAAAACTCCTTTCGATAATTTTGTGACTGTGATGATTGAAGAAATGCAAAAACTGGACGGTTCTATCCATTTGACATACAAAGATTGCGTATTTAGAATAAATAGAGATATTCGTTTTTCGAAAGATAAAACTCCATACAAGTTAAATCGTTCGGCAGCTATTTCGCCAGGAGGAAAAAAAGACCGAGTGCACCCAGGAATTTATTTTGAGTTAACGCCAGAACATGTGAGAGTTTATACAGGGATTTTTTCTCCTGAAAAAAATGATTTGTATGCCATGCGAGAAGAAATTGCAGAGAACATGAAAGAGTTTAATAAAATTATTTCCAACAAAAAATTTAAAGAAGTTTTTGGAGAAGTAAAAGGAGATAAAAACGCAAGGTTACCAAAAGAATTTCAAGAAGCAGGGGAGAAGCAATCCTTAATGTACAATAAGAAATTTTATGTGTACACCACTTTTTCACCAGATATTATTTTTGAAGAAGGATTAGAAAAAAAATTAATAGAAGCCTATAAAATTGCAGAGCCATTTGCAAAATTTCTATCCAAACCAATTATAAACATAAGAAGTTAGATTTTTTAATAAAAGGATAGGTAATAATGATTAGTTTGGGTTTTCATTAGTCACTTCGAATTTACTTCGGGTCTTCAGAAGAATCACGTTTATATTTCGTAATATTTCAATGAATAAAGATTCTCAAGTGAATTCAGCATGACGTTACTTAGAAAAGCTAATAACAATAAAAAATTCCTTAAATTCGCACAACAAAAAGAAAACACATGAACGCATATATATTAGACGCCATCCGTACACCAATAGGAAGTTTCACAGGAACACTTTCATCTATACGTACTGATGATTTGGGGGCTTTGGTGATAGAAGAATTAATGAAAAGAAATTCGAATATTCCAAAAGAAGATGTGGAAGATGTGATTTTTGGATGTGCGAACCAAGCAGGAGAAGACAATAGAAATGTAGCTCGTATGAGTAGTTTATTGGCAGGAATGCCTTTTTCTGTACCAGGAGAAACAGTAAATAGATTATGTGCTTCAGGAATGAGTTCTGTGGTTCATGCACAAAGAGCCATAAACAATGGAGAAGGTGACGTGTACATTGCAGGAGGAGTAGAGAATATGACAAGAGGACCTTGGGTTATTTCTAAGGTTTCTAAACCTTTTGGGAGAGACGCACAAATGCACGATTCTAGTTTTGGATGGAGGTTTGTAAATCCAAAAATGAAAGAATTATATGGAACTCACGGAATGGGTGAAACTGCTGAAAATTTGGTTGAAAAGTATAACATTTCAAGAGAGGACCAAGATAAGTTTGCTCTGTGGTCTCAACAAAAAGCAACCAAAGCTCAAGAAAATGGTAGATTGGCAGAGGAAATTATGACTGTTGAAATTCCTCAAAGGAAAAAAGATCCAATAAAATTTGCTAAAGATGAGTTTGTAAAGCCAACTTCTTCTATGGAGATTTTAGGGAAACTAAGACCAGCTTTCAAAAAAGAAGGAGGAACAGTAACTGCAGGAAATTCATCAGGATTGAATGATGGAGCAGCAGCAGTTTTAGTTGTTTCTGAAGATTATGTAAAAAAACATAACCTAAAACCTTTATCGAGAATTGTATCTTCTGCTGTATTTGGAGTAGAGCCAAGGATTATGGGGATTGGACCAGTGGGAGCTTCAAAAAAAGCACTTAAAAGAGCAGGTTTAACTTTAGAAGATATGGATGTAATTGAATTAAACGAAGCATTTGCAGCTCAAGCCTTGGCTTGTACTCGCGAGCTTGGTTTAGCAGATAACGACCCAAGAATAAACCCAAATGGAGGAGCAATTGCTATTGGTCACCCATTAGGTGTTACAGGAGCAAGATTATTGCAAACTGCTTCTATAGAATTAAACAAAACGAATAAGAAATATGCATTGTGTACAATGTGTATTGGAGTAGGGCAAGGGTATGCAACTATTATTGAAAACGTAAATTTATAAGAATGTTCACAGGAATTATTGAAGAATTAGCTGAAATTGTATCTGTTACTCCAAAAGGAGGAAATGTAGATTTAGTGGTGAAATCGAACTTAACCAAAGAATTAAAAATAGACCAAAGTGTTGCTCATAACGGATGTTGTTTAACTGTTGTAGAAATTGAAAATGATACATACACAGTTACTGCAATTGAAGAAACACTAAATAGAACAACAATTGGTTTATTAAAAGCAGGAGATGCAATAAACTTAGAAAGATGCACCAAAATAGGAGCAAGACTTGACGGACACATTGTTCAAGGACATGTGGATACATTAGGAACTTGCACCAAAATTGTAGAATTGGATGGTTCTTGGGAATATTATTTTGACTATAATTCAGATGATGTAACCGTAGCTAAAGGTTCTATTACGGTAAATGGAACTAGTTTAACGGTTTGTGATTCTGGAGATAAATCTTTTTCAGTTGCAATTATTCCTTATACGTATGATAATACTTTTTTCAAGTATCTGAAAGTTGGAAATAAAGTAAACCTTGAGTTTGATATTGTAGGTAAATATGTGGCTAAGTTGATGGGGAAGTAATTAGCCGAGTTTTTAATGTTATACTGAGGAGCCTATTTTTTTTTGTTTGCTTTTCTGAGTCTTAGTATAATTCTTTGTTTTTTGTAAAACAAAAATGAATAATTGACTTAACCGAAGACAATTGTTAATATTTGATTGCATTTTTTTAATGGAGAACATTTAGTAATGTAAGTATTAATTTTCTCCAATTAATCCTATCTTAGTGTCTTAATTTAACTCAATGTCGCAAGGAAAAAAATTTGGAACATTTGCTGGTGTGTTTACTCCCTCGATCTTAACGATTCTTGGTGTAATCATGTACATGCGTTTGAGTTGGGTGGTAGGAAATGCAGGATTGCAATCTGCAATTATTATCATTCTTATTGCACATATTGTTTCCGTTTCTACTGGGTTAAGTGTATCATCTGTCGCTACCGATAGAAAAATAAAAGCGGGAGGAATTTACTACATGCTTTCTCGTAGTCTTGGTTTGCCTATTGGAGGATCAATTGGAATCACATTATTTGTGGCTACAGCCTTGAGTATTGCCTTATATCTTATTGGATTTGCAGAAAGTGCTATGGTTGTTCTTCAAGAACCCTTTGGCATAGAAACAGTAACCATTAACCACATAAGAATAGTGGGTTCTTTGGCTTTATTTTTAATTGTTTCCATTGCTTACATCAGCACGAGTATTGCAATAAAATCACAGTTTTGGATATTGGGAGCAATCGTATTATCCATTATTTCTATCCTTTTGGGAACACAAACAGGAAAAACATTTGATGTATCTGTCACAACAGAAGGAGGAGTTAATTTCTTTGTCCTATTTGGAATATTTTTCCCTGCTGTAACTGGATTTACAGCCGGAGTTGCCATGTCTGGAGATTTAAAAGATCCTAAAACTTCTATTCCTTGGGGAACAATGCTTGCCGTGGGAGTTGGTCTTATTGTCTATTTATTTTTAGCTGTATTTATCTATTATTCTATTGATATTGAGTACTTAATAGCTGATAAGAATGCGCTAATCAAGTTTGGATTAGTTCCTGTATTGGTTATAGGTGGGATTTGGGGAGCTACACTTTCTTCTGCTTTGGGAGGAATATTGGGAGCGCCAAGAATTTTGCAAGCCATGTCTGTAGATAGCATTACACCAAAGATATTTGCGAAAGGTGTAGGAGATGATAACGAACCTAGAAATGCTTTAATCTTAACTTTTATTATCGCACAAGCAGGAATTCTAATAGGTGAATTAGACGTAATTGCTGAGGTGGTTGCCATGTTCTATTTAGCAGCTTATTTATTCATTAATATTTCTTGTTTTCTAGAGCAATGGGCCAGTCCAGATTTTAGACCTAGTTTCAAGATTCCAATTTGGATTTCTTTGTTGGGAGCAGTCGTCACTTTTGTGTTAATGATTCAGTTAAATTTATTAGCAGCAGTTGTGGCAATTCTAGTAATGATGTTGATTTTTATTTGGCTTACTCGTAAGGAATTGGTTCTCGGTTCTGGAGATGTGTGGCAAAGTGTGTGGTCTTCAATCGTAAAGCTTGGGCTAAAGAATTTGGATAAAAAATCAACTCACAAGCGAAATTGGAATCCCAATATTTTATTATTTAGTGGAGGAACCGAAACCAGAAACCGTTTAATCGAATTCAGCAAAACAGTTGCAGGTAACAAAGGAATGATTTCAAATTTTGATCTGATAGAGAACAAAACAGCAAAATTATTATTTCCAAAACACAAGCAATCCATAAATGATGATCAGTTGTACAGCAAAGGAATTTTTGCAAGAAAGCAAGAGTGCAAAGATGTGTACGAAGGAATAGAAGCAATTTCAAGTACGTATGGTTTTTCTGGGGTTGAGCCCAATACAATTCTTACAAGTTGGGAGCGTAGTTCTGAAGATCCAACTCGATTTGCACAACTGACAAACAAATTGTGCGAGTTGGATTATAATGTTTTGTATTTGGATTACGACAAACAAAGAGGGTTTGGAGCTAAAAAAAGTATCGACATTTGGTGGAATGATTTCAGTAACACAACTGAATTGACTTTGAATCTCGCTAAATTTATGAATAGCTCTATTGATTGGCGTCAGGCACAATTAAGGATTTTGTATGTGAATGAGGAGAATGATAAAAAGACTCAGCTCGAAGAAGTTATTAATGAATTGATCTCTAATTACAGGTTAAATGTCAAAATCAAAATCATTAATAATGAATTAGAGAAAAAAGAATTGTATGAGATTATGAAAGTAGAATCTTACGATTCGGATTTGGTAATTGTAGGGATTCCAGATCACTTGGATGATGAAGAAAGATTTGTAGAGAAAACAAATGAGTTGGTAAAAATACTGGGAACAACCTTACTTGTAAAAGCTTCTTCACATTTTGAAGAAACGGAAGTAAACTTAGAAGACGAGGTTATAGAAAGTAAACCCATAACTGAAGAGGAGGATGAAACAGAAAGTGCTGTAAATCCAGATTCTTATGTCTTTCCTTGGCTGAATAACCTTAGAGTTTTTAATGTAAGAAATACGACACATATTATTGATTCTGTGTTTGCGCCAATTCATAGTCAATACCTTTCTATACTTACAAAAATAGAAGCTACACTTATTGAAAATAAGAACAATGTAGAGAAACAGTTTTCGTCCAATAGAATAGCTAATTTTGAGTTATTGGACAATACCTTTAAGTTGTATATAAAACAGCTTTCAGATGATTTGAATGAATATAATACTGAGTTCTCACAGGAGAATGAAAAAGCATTTAAAGATACTATTTCAGTTCTTTTTGAACAAAATACAGTCTATCAATCTAAGTTGCCCAAAAAGATAATGAGGGAAATTTCTTTAGAAGAGTTGGAACTGAAAGAAGAGGATGATAAAAGTGAGCAAAGAGCAAAGAAATGGATTTCTTTTAAGAAAAAAAGAATTGGAATTTCTCCAAAAAGAAATATCCGATACAAAGATTTTATAGTTTACTATTATCAGAATTATTACTTAAAAATAATTGCAAACAATCTGAATCAAGGTGGTATTTATGTATATAAAAACTCTGCGTTAATCAATTATTTATCAGACGATATAAAGAATAAATATTATTCATTGAGGAATAAATCAAAGTCATTTGTTAAGGATGATTTCGATTCTATAACGGCTAATTTTTTTGGTGAAATAAATGAGTTAAAACTTAAGTTAGAAGAAAATTATAGGATACTAAATGCGACTTTTTCAAAACTTAACTTGGACTATATCTACTCTTTATCCAATAAATTAAACCTGCTTTCTATTAATAGTGAGATTGAGGAAAAGGAAGAAGAAAAGGGCAGTAGTGAGTTTAAAAAACAAACTAAGATTCTTAATTCGTTTCCAGGATATTTTAAACGGAATAATAGGTTAATAAACAATGCAATTCTCTTAGATATTTCTCTACACGAAATTCACCCAGAGATTGATAAAGTGATAAATGAAACGGCTTCCTCTATAAATAGATTAAGCATTAAGCCTCACTTGGCACAAATTAGTCAGTATGAAAAGTTAGATGAGTCATTAACAGAAAATAATGTAAACACTAAATTGGAACTGATAAAGTTTATAAGTAGGCTTCCTTTGTTTTCTTTTGATAACGAGGAGTTGATTAACGTTACGATAAAAAAAGTTGAAAAAATCGTTTATAAATTAACGAATTCATTAGATATAATGGATGTGGAATCTCTAAATAACTTCAATGAAGTACAGGGAAGTGGGGTAAAGATAAACACCATTCAACTTCAAAAATTAATTCTGTTTTCTGTTGAAAATAAGTTAATTAAATCGCTTAACCAGGAGTCTGATAGTTTGCAGAATGATTTGAATGAATTGATGGGAGGATTTAAGAATAAATCAATTACTTTAGAAACAATTGACTTTGAAAATGAAACTGATTTAGTGGTTCAAATGAGAGCTGAACTTATTCAGGAATCTAAACAATTACAAGATTCTATTCAAACAAGATTCAAGAATTATGTATCAAAAGTTGAAGATGAGTTGGAAGAAACTTATAAATTATTGGATTATGACTTTATAGCAGGAAATAGTGCAGTAATTAATAAGTACATTAAAAGAACAGCAGTAACGTCCAATAAGATTTCAAGGTTCGTTACTTCAACTAAAAAAGAAATTAAAAAGAGATTTAAACAAACTCTTTCTTTTGTAGATAAACAAAGAGATGAATTTTTGGTTACTGAATTCAGTAACAAGAACAAATCAAATGTAAATTCTAGTTCAATCGTATCGCAGTTTGTAGAAAAAAAGAAAATGAATAAATCAGTTTTGGATTCGGTTCCTTTTTTCTATAAAAAATTATTTTTAGGGGATCATGCTGCTCCTTTGCAAATAGAAAATAGAGAGACTGAAATAGAGCAAGCTCAAAAAGCGATTCAGTTATTGAACAAGAAATCAGGGGGGTCTTTGTTAATTATTGGGGAACAATTGTCTGGAAAAAAATATTTTTCTGATTATGTTTCTTCTAGGCTATTGAAAAGAAAAGTTATTGCGATTGATCCAACTATTGAGAATAAGCTGATTGGTAAATCATTTGAAAAGTCAATATCTAATGTGTTTCAAAATGAGTTGAGTTTAGAAGAGAATTTAAAAGATTCTAGTGCAGTGACCTTAGTTTTTAATGATATAGATAAATGGGGAACAGATATTAAGATTCTAGAAACAATAAAGGACTTGATTATTGAATTTGGTAAAAAGCATCATTTTATCTTGAATTGTTCTGTTGATTTTTATAGTTATTTAAAACAGGTGTGCGATATAGATGAAGTAATTATTTCTACCATAATTATACTCCCAATTCGTAAAGATGGATTTATAGAAACCATGAAACTAAAACACCAGGCTGGAGGAATAAAATTCAGTTTGAATAATAAAAAAGAAAACGACTTTTCTTTCAGTCAACTTCAGAGTTTTTATCAAAAATATCATTCCGTTTATAAAGGAAACTTAGGAAGAGCATTTCTCGGTTGGGTGAATAACATTCAATCAGTAGAAGAAGGCTTGATTTATATAAAAGAACCAAAATCAACCTTCTTTCCAGATATATCAAATCCAGATTGGATAGTTATATTAAAACTGTTTGTTCTTCATAAAGAGATTAGTTTAAAACAGCTTGAGGTTATATTTGGAGGGAATTTTGCTTATAAATCTATCCTGAATCAAATGAAAAGAATACGATTGATAGAAGAGCCTAAAAATGGGGTTTATTCATTGTCAGAAGAAGTTTTTTTCAATGTAAATCAATACCTCAAAGACAAAAAAATCATATAATATGAATGAGTTTTTTAAAATAGATTTGTCTCAATTATCCCTATTTAATTTTTTGGGATTAGCATTTTTGGGTGGATTTACTTATTTGGTTATGTATATTTTTAAAAATTACTTGGTTCATTTTGTAATAAAATCCCCAATAAAAAGGAAAAGAGTAATTTCTAAACTACCAGTAATTTACACCTTAGTTTGGATGTTATATGTTTTGTATACCCTTTATATTTTTATAAGGCCATTTCCTTTTTTGGGAGTGCTACTTTCTTTAGTTTTCTTATACCTTGGAAGAGAATATTTAATGAATCTTATTCACGGATTGTTCTTTAGACTAAAAGGAGATATAGATTTAGGTCAAAAAATAGCTGTGGATAAATATGCTGGAGTCGTTCATAAAATGAATGTGTTTGAGATGGAGATTCAAAATAGAGAAGGTGAGATTATTCAAATTCCTTACAGCAATATGGTAAAAACAGAAATCATCAAAAAAGACTTTTCCTCAGATTTTTCTTCTTACAAATTTTCTATTTTGGTTTCTGATGAAATAACTGAGCATGACATAAAAAACAGAATATTTCAAATGCCATGGATTACCTCTGTTTTTCCTCCAATAGTTACTAGAACGATACAAGGTGAAGGAAAAATTAATTACGATATTATAGTATATGCATTAGATGAAAAGTTTTTTACTCACATAGAAAGTGATTTAAAAACGAGCATGAGTTTACCCAGAGAAACTTCCTAGAATAAAAATCATACTCAATATTGGGATTCCTATTACAGCTGTATTTATTAATACATAGTAAAATGGAGTTGGATTTTTAAATAGAAATGTTAATACAATTAACAAAATTGAAAAGACAGCTAAAGGAAAATGAAAAACCTTTTTTTTGTACCCGTCATAAAATAAAACATCATTCAATTGATATCCCAGATCTATCTTAAAAATGGGTGTTTGCATTAGTTTAATGTTATTGCTGCCATAAAATGCATTGCCGTATTCGCCTCTCAAGGATACTTTATGCTGTTTTTTGTTTTGATCCTCAGTGACTATCTCAGAAATTATATATTCCGGTTGAGCGGACCCTACAAGCATTCCTTCGACTAAGCTTATTCTATTTGTTTTTAAATAATCAACAGGTTTTAAAGAATTATTCATGTAAAAATCTAACATCAAAAACACAGAAAAAATAGCGCCAAAAATTGCCACATAGGGAAAAGCTTCGTAAACCCAGGATTGTTTTAGTTCATCAAACTCTCTAAGTGCTTCTTCTTTTTCAGATTCTTCTTTTTTCTGCCTAATTTTCTCTCCTTTTTTTAGTAATTCATCAAACTCTTTTTTGGTAAACCATCTGTTGTATTTTCTGCTAAATACTTTTTCTCCAGAAGTGTAAGTGTCTTTTATTTCCGGTTTATTTAATGTGAGATTAAAATAAGCCTCTTTTATTTCAAGAAATTTTTCTGGAGGTGAATCAGGGTTAATGTCAGGGTGATATTGCATAGCCAACTTCCTGTAAGCTTTTTTTACCTCTTCAGAAGTTGCATTATCTTTTAACCCTAATATGTTATAATTTGATTTCAATCTTGATGATAGTGGTTATAGCTGTGTGATATGTAACTAAAAATTGTAAAAAGTAACCTAGATTTGTAAAGATACAAATATATAAAAAGTGATTGTATGAAAGAAAACAAGAGGCAAAATAAGAGAAGGTTTATTAATTAGATAAAATAAGGTAACTTTTTTTGCAAAATGAATGTAAGTTCAGGAATATTTATTAATTTTGCAGTCCCTAAACCTTGAACTATGGATAATCAAAAGAAGTATGTGATTCCGTTTACTGGGCTAAAGGAAGGTAAGCATGTATTTGTGTTTACCGAAAATGAAGAGTTCTTTGATGCTTACAATTACGATTACGTTGAAAATGTGAAATTTACTGCTACAGTAAACCTTCATAAAATGTCAACAATGATGATACTTGATTTAATCTTAACCGGACATTACACTGCACAGTGTGATAGATGTGGAGATGATTTAATTCAAGATTTTGAAAATGAAGACAGATTGTTTTTTAAATTTGGAGAAGGAGAAAGTGATGATGAAACCATTGTTTTTCTTGATCAATCCGAATATGAGATTAACTTTGCTGATTATATTTACGAATATTTTGTAACCTCAGTTGTATTAAGTCATATTCATCAAGAAGGAGATTGTAATAAAGAAGTTCTTAAAAGAATAGAAGAACTAAGGGTAAAAGATATAGAGAACGAATCGAACCCAATGTGGGATAAATTAAAAGGTTTAAAAAAATAATATAGAATAAAATGGCACATCCAAAGAGAAGACAGTCAAAACAAAGACAGAGAAAAAGAAGAACTCATTACAAGGCAGCAAGTCAACAATTGACTCAATGTCCTACAACTGGAGAATTTCACTTAACTCACAGAGCTTACTGGCACGAAGAAAAATTGTACTGGAAAGGTCAAGTTGTTATTGATAAAACAGCAGTAGAAGAAGTATAATTTGGCTGAATCCTACAAGATTGGGATTGACATTTTTGGTGGCGATAATGCCCCAGAATGTAACTTAAATGGAGTGCAGAAGTTTTTAGAAAGTCATAATGACTTACTAAAAACTGTGTCTCTTTTTTTGTTTGGAGAAAGTGCGTCTATAATTCAGTATTTAGGAAAAGAAATTTGTTCGCAATCCTATATAAATATTATTGATTGTAAGGAGGTTATAGGTTTTAATGATCATCCCGTAAAGGCATTTTTAACAAAGAAAGATTCTAGTATTGTCAAAGGATTCCACTATTTAAAAGCTGATAAAATTGATGTTTTTTCCTCTGCGGGAAATACTGGAGCAATGATGGTGGGAGCGACTCAAGCAATTGGAATGCTAGATGGAATTTCTAGGCCAGTAATTACTAGTGTTTTGCCCAGAGAAAGTGGTGAGGATGGAATTATTTTGGATGTGGGGATTAATGCAGATTGTAAACCAGAGGTGTTGGATCA
Organism: uncultured Flavobacteriales bacterium; assembly: GCA_905182785.1. Lineage (GTDB taxonomy): Bacteria > Bacteroidota > Bacteroidia > Flavobacteriales_D > CAJJDF01 > CAJJDF01. The sequence goes on along the minus strand of CAJJDF010000035.1, from coordinate 44,915 downwards.
ATTCGCAGTAATTGGTTCTATTTATGCCGAGCATATTTGCAAAATAAGCGAACCTAAGGTTGGATTATTAAATATTGGTGAAGAGGAAGAAAAAGGGAATTTGCTAACCAAAGCGACTCACAAATTACTAAAACAGAACGAAAGAATTAACTTCATTGGAAACATTGAAAGTAGAGGGATTCTTAATGATGGAGCTGATGTGATTGTTTGTGATGGTTTTACAGGGAATGTAATTCTAAAACAAGCGGAGTCTTTTTACGAAATAATTAAGAAAAGAGGAATAGAAGATAACTATTTCGAACGATTTAATTACGAAAGTTATGGCGGAACACCAGTTTTAGGAATTAACTCCAATGTGATTATCGCTCATGGAATTTCCAATGCCGAAGCAATTTCCAATATGATTAAGTTATCTTATGATGTGGTAGAAATAGACTTGCCTCAAAAAATTAAGAACGCATTATAAATTAATATTTTTTCGTATATTGTTGATTATTAATCATAAATTACTAAATATTCAGTTATGAAAAAAATTATTTCAATTTCAATTGCTTTAGCAATTATTTCGTCTTGTACGACTTCAAACCAAGTTGTATCAAGTAAAATGTTTCAAAAGAGAAAGTATCAAAAAGGCTGGCACATCAATAACTCTAAAAAATTAGATAAATCAACTGAAGTTAATAAAAATGAAGCTATTGCTCAGAATGAAGATTATGAAAGTGAACAAAATAATGTTTCTGTTGTTACTGAAACTCAAAAAGCAGTCGTTTACAATACTGCAGAAGTTTTAGAATCAAATTTCGAACAAACTGTGATCGCTTCAAGTTTTAACAATTTATCTTCTCCTGATTTAGGAAATTCAATAAATCAAATAAGTGAAGAAATAACTCTTGAAAACATTGATTTTAAAGGAGTTGTGAGTGAAGAAAATCAAGAAACTCAAGTTGTTTCTGCTGAGGAAAATTTAAATTCAAATTCCTCTTCTGGAGTTGAATGGTATTTTTGGGTTCTTGCACTCTTTATTCCTTGGTTAGCTGTAGGTATAGTTACAAACTGGGATGTAGAAACAGTGGTAATTAATATATTATGGACTTTACTTTGTGGAATCCCTGGGATTATTCACGCATTCATTATTTTAAACAGAGAAGGATAAAATAATGTTTTTTAAATTAAACGGAATGGTTAACTCGATTAAATTACTAATCTGGTTAGCCATTCCTTTTTTTTTGTGGTATCTTCCTGCTACATTCTTTGATGATGGACAGAGTTTTTGTCCTTCAATTATTTTACTAGATATTGAATGTTTAGGATGTGGAATAACCCGTAGTATTCAACATGCCGTTCATTTTGATTTTGAAACTGCATGGAAGTTTAATTGGCTTTTTGTTATTGTCTTACCAATTCTATTCTATATTTGGGTTAAAACGAGTGTAAGCTTATTTAAGCAACTTAAGATTGAAAAAAAAGACAGTGATATTTGAGCTAAAAATATGAAAAAAATATTTTCTTACTTATTAGTTTGCTCTATTTTAGCATCTTGTTCTACTTCTAATCAAGTGGTCTCAAATAAACTATTTCAAAAGCGTAAGTATCAAAAAGGATGGTATATTAATCCCACTAAGTCTTATAAAAAACTAAATAGTAAAGAAAACCTAACTGTATACAATGAGGTAGATGAAGTTGCGAATGACACTGCTATTTTAATGAATAAGAAAAAGCAGGCTGTAATTGAAAAAAAAGAAATCACAATAAATAGAGTTTCTCAAATTGAAAGGCTTAAGAATAAAAAATTATTTCGGGTAATAAAAAAATTACCATTAGTCAAAAAAGAATCAATTACTCTAGCTATAAAAGATTTTAAAAGAGTTGAATCAATCACTAAAGCAGATAAGCCGCCTGTAGATCGTACTAAAGCAATAAATAGGCTCTTTCTTACTCTATTAGCTTTAGGAGTTATATTTTATTTTCAATTGTCTCCTTTGGGAATATTAATTGCATTAGGAAAAGTTGAGTCATTTAAAACAAATTTAATTCTTTGGTTAGTAGGAGTAATGATATTATCAATCGCTCTTTTTACAGCTTTTTTATCCGTTTTATTTACTCCAGTCGTAATAGTCATGCTAATAATTGGTGGAGCATTTATTGTATTTGCACATATTCATGCAATTTACGTTATTCTTAGAGGGTATTAACTTCTTATGATTTTTTCTGTTTCAGTGTATTCAAAATCATTCACATAAATTATTTCTTTAATAGTTTTATGTTTTTCAAGTTTTGAATTGATGAATATTAAATCAACTTCCTCATTAATTAAAGAGTTTTTTTTGATTTTTAAAATCAATTTATTTCCTAATTGTTCATCAGGTAAGTAAGTGATATAATAGTTTCTGCCGAGCAAAAATGGAACTAGTTTTTCTTCGATCTCTTCTGGGTAAATTTTTATCCCTCCTGAGTTTATAATGTTGTCTTTTCTGCCCAACCATTTAAATTCCTGCTCCGATACAATCTCTACAATGTCATTTGTAATTATTTTGTATTTTGATAAAGTAGGGCAATCAATTACCAAGCAACTATCCTCAGTCTTACTTATTTTATATGCTGGAAAGACAGTAAAAAAATCAGACTTATCTTTTCCATTTAGTTTTTTAAGTCCAATATGACTCACAGTTTCAGTCATCCCAAAAGTGGAATAAATATTGTTTTTGTGTTTAGAAACTACCTCCACAAAAAGATCATTTACTTTCCCCCCTCCAATAATTACATTCTTTATTTTTTCTAATTCTTTTGCGCTTTTTCGACTAATACAATAGGCTTGATAAGTCGTAATTGCAATAAAATCTATTTCTTCTTTCAATTCCTCCAAAGGATTCGCACTGGGTTCTTGCACAAATAAATTATAACCTGAAAACAAAGCACGGATCACCATCATTTTCCCACCAATGTATGTTACAGGAATGCAAAGTAGAGCTTTGGTTTTGGAATCCAATTTTAAATAATCACAAGTATTCTTAGCGCTTTCTACAAAACTTTGTTTTGAGATAGTAATTAGTTTCGGTTTACCAGTAGATCCAGAAGTTTGTACTTCCATTTCTTCCGACTCATCAAACCAAAATTTAAGGAAAAGCAACACTTCGTTCAAATGTGATTCGGCTGAAATCTCAATTTCTAGAATCTCTTCTTTTGAAAATAATTTATTGTTTAAGGTGATATGTGTAAACTCTTTATAATTCACTTAAATTCCAATTTTTATCCTGAATATAGCTAATCTCATCTCCAATTACTGTAAGGGGAGAAGGAATGTTGTTGGTATACAATTTTCCAGTTCCCAGACCTTGAAACATTTTATTATCTGTAGTAGAAACAAATTGTGCAACCGCATTCAGTCCAATATTTGATTCCAGGGCAGAAGTAATCCACCATTTTATGTTACGCTCTTCAGCTAACTTAATCCATTCCTTACTTCCTTTTATCCCGCCAATAAGCGAAGGCTTAAGAATAATATAAGGAGGATCTATTGCATCTAATGTTTCTGCTTTTTGTTCCAAACTGAATTTACCAATCAATTCTTCATCTAGTGCAATTGGAATAGGACTTTCTTTACAAAGTTGATTCAGGGTTGCGGATAGACCTTGTTTGATAGGTTGTTCAATAGAATGTAGGTTGAACTCAGCTAATCTTTTTAGTTTTTCCATAGCTTCTGCGGGAGAGAAAGCTCCGTTTGCATCTACTCGTATTTCTATTGTTTTACTTTTCTCTCTGATGGATTTCAAAATATTTAATTCCTTTTCGAAGTCTATAGCACCAATTTTTAATTTGATACACCTAAAACCTTGTTTTAGTTTTTCATCCACTTGGTTCATCATGTTTTCATGAGTTCCCATCCAAATCAATCCATTGATTGAAATCGGCTTTTCTTGAGTACTAAATTCTGTTTCGAATAAGATTTTAGTTCCTTTTTTTTCTAAATCCAGCAAAGCCGTTTCCAGTCCAAAATGTACGGAAGGAAATTCGATTAAACCTTCGTTTAGCCAAAATTCAGATTCGTTTATTTGGTCACAGACTTCCTTTACTTTGTCTTCATAAGTTGCAAGAATCTCAGGATTTAACCCAGGTAAATAACTGCATTCCCCAATTCCTGTAGTTTCTGGATTAGTTGAATCCCATACTGAAATAAACCAAGAATCCTTGGTTTGCAACCAACCTCTGGAGGTTCCTCTTTCTTCAGAAAATTTGAGCGTGTATTTTTTAAAACTTGCTTTTAGCATGACAAATAGGTTCCTAAGAAAAATAAAATAGCGATAACGAAAGTAGAGAGTGCTACTTTTTTTAGTTCTGGGTCAAATGCTTTGTTTTCTGTTGTATTTTTTACAAAATGTAAATGCTTAATCAATAAAGCAAAAGGAATAATATAAAGGAATTGCCAAGTTGAACTAAAGTTCAAGATAGAGAAAATCAATAAGAAAGTCATCCCTTTTATTATTGCTCCATAATGGTATATTTTTGCCTTGGATAATCCCATTTTCACCACCAAAGTATTTTTATTGTTGGCTTTATCATTGTGTTCGTCTCTCATATTATTAAGATTAAGAACAGCTACAGAGAAAAATCCAATGCTCATTGCGGGTAATAAATCTAACCATTCTACTCCTCCAGAAATTAAAAATTTTGAACCCAAAACTCCAACTAATCCAAAGAAGAGGAAAACGAAAATATCTCCCATTCCGGAGTATCCGTAAGCGTTTTTTCCAACTGTGTATTTTATTGCTGCCACCACAGAAGCAATTCCCAAGGCAAGGAACAAGACTAAAAATTTAGTTTCCATTAATTGCGTTCCTAAATAGGAAAGGTAACCAGCCAATACTAACGATATTATAGAAGTGAGTATTAAAGCATTTTTCATTTCTTTTTTAGAAATAAGTCCGGCTTGCATAGTTCTTTTTGGTCCAACTCTGTCGTCATTGTCTGTTCCTTTGGTAAAGTCACCATAGTCATTTGCAAAATTTGATAACACTTGAAACGCAGTAGCTGTAGCAATGCATAGCCAGAATATGGTAGAGTTAAAGTTAGTACAATAACTCAAAGCTCCCCCCATAATTATCCCTGCCAAAGAGAGTGGAAGTGTTCTTAATCGTGCTGCTTTAATCCATTTCATTTTAATAATGAGCTTTAGTTATTTCAAAAGTCATCCTGAATTCATTTCAGGATTTTTATTCATCGGTTTTTACTTTTAATATTCTGTAGCAATATTCTTTGTAAGATACTGAATCAAGTTCAGCATGACACGCGTTATTTGTATATTTTAAATGTTAGTTTAGAATTTGTTATTTGCTGCTTGAAATTTATTTGTAAGTCATCAATTTTACTCTCTAATTCTTAATTACAATGTTTAATCAATTATGCTTTATCAAATATCCATTTTTCATTACAACACTTCAATATTACTAAAAAATACTGTATATTTACAAATAATATTAAACTTTCAATCATTTCTGAAAATGAGTAGCGAAAAAATAAACCCTTACAAAGAAAAGTCTAATGCAAAGACGGAACAAGTTGCAGAAATGTTCGATAATATTTCGGGTAAATATGACTTTTTAAACCATTTTTTTTCCCTAGGAATTGATAAAATTTGGAGAAGAAAAGTAAGAAACATTGTAAAAGTTATTCCTCATCACCAAATTTTGGATGTAGCTACTGGAACAGGAGATTTAGCAATTGCTTTATCTAAACTGGAAGGAAGTAATATTATAGGTGTGGATATAGCTAATAAAATGTTAGATGTAGGAAGAATTAAGGTTTTGAAACAAAAACTAGAGGATAAAGTAGATCTTAGAAATGGAGACTCTCTAAATTTACCTTTTGAAGATAACAAATTTGATGTAGTGACTGTAGCGTTTGGAGTTAGAAACTTTGAAAACATAGGGAAAGGATTAAATGAGATTAGTAGAGTTTTGAATAGGAATGGAAAAGTTATTGTTCTTGAGTTTTCAAACCCTAGCAAGTTTCCAATAAAACAATTATTCAATTTTTACTCTCGTAGATTAATGCCTTTTATAGGGAAATTAGTTTCCAAGGACAGTAGAGCTTATTCTTATTTACCAGAATCTGTTCAGGCATTCCCTACAGAAGATAAATTTGCAAAAATTATAGAAGACAATGGTTTTACAAATGCAACTTTCAAAAACGTATCGTTTGGAATTGCAGCAATTCATGTTGCAACAAAAAGTTAGTAATTGGCAATTTTTTAAAAGAAAGATAAATAACAGTGTTAAACACTGAGATTAATGAAAGTAAGTAATAAAATATCGGTTCAAAAAACGGTCGAGTTTTGTCAAAAACAGGGAGTGAAGGATATTGTGATTTCACCCGGTTCAAGAAATGCACCTTTTACCATTTCATTTACCAACAACCCTTATTTCAATTGTTATAGTATTGTAGACGAACGTTCTGCAGCATACTTTGCCTTAGGAATTGCTCAACAAAAAAACAAGCCGGTTGCAATCGTTTCTACTTCGGGTACTGCTACTTTAAATTATGCTCCAGCCATTGCCGAAGCCCATTTTCAAGGGATACCTTTGCTCGTAATAACAGCCGATAGACAAAGTAATGGATTAGAAATAGGAGATGGCCAAGCAATTAATCAAAAAGGAATTTACAGTAATTTTTGTGAAAACAATTACAATTTAATAGAAGACGAAAAGGACGAGCTGGAATTAAACTTAGCTCTTATTCAAGAAGTTTTTTATGGGTTAATAGAAAAGAAAAAAACGGTTCATTTGAATGTGCAATTACAAGAGCCTTTGTATGATAAAATTGAAATAAAACCTTTGGAAAAAGAGATAAAGCATCAAGAGATGGAACCTTTTCAGGGTATTTCTAAAAAATCAGAAGAGTTAATTCATAAATGGAATACTTACTCCAGTAAACTAATTTTAGTTTCTCAAAACAATTATGAAAATTTACAACCTGGATTAGAAAAATTATTAGAAACAGATAAAAACTTAGTTGTCTTAACCGAAACAACTGGCGATATTATTTCTGATCAATTTAATTCCTGCATAGACAGAACGATAGAGTTAATCAATAAAGACAACCCAGAAGGATTTATTCCTGATTTGATTGTGACGATTGGTCACTCGGTCATATCAAAAAAGATAAAACAACTTTTTAGAGTGCACAAACCAAAGGAACATTGGAGTTTCTCGGAAGTGCGAAACGAGAATTTATTTGAAATGGAAACCTTTGAAAAAAGGAGGGAAGAAGTCGAGTTTTTAGCCTTAATTAGTTCCAAAGGAATTGATGAAAATAGCAAAGAGAGTTTTAAAATTCATTGGAATTCTATAGAAAAAGAATCAACAGAAAAACACATTCAATATTTAAAACAGACTCCTTTCTCAGATTTAAAAGCTTTTGAAATAGTTTTAGAAAAACTACCTGCTTGTAATTTGCAAATGGGAAATAGCTCTGTAGTGCGTTACATCCAATTGTTTAACCAACGAGAAGATATTGTTTATAACGGAAATAGAGGAGTTAGTGGAATTGAAGGCTGTACTTCTACGGCAATTGGAGCTTGTGTAGCAAATCATAATTCGATACTAATTTCGGGTGATGTTAGTTTCTTTTATGATTCTAACGCATTTTGGAATAATCATGTACCAGCTAATTTTAAGGTAATTGTAATTAATAATGGAGAGGGAAATATATTTAAAATATTGCCTCATCCACAAAAAAATGAAATGTCTTTGCCGTTTTTTACAACACCACACCAAACATCAATAAAGAAATTTTGTGACCTATATAGTTTAAATTATTTAGTAGCAAACAACAAAGAAAATTTAGAACATAAAATAAAACAATTAATAAATACAAACGATAGGCCAGCTGTTTTAGAGGTTAATACAGTTGGAATTAAGAATGATGAAATTTTGAAAGAATATTTTCAATACCTAAGTCATTCTGAAAAATCTGCCTTTTTATAGCTTCATGGTATAAAGAGCGTGGGATGATAATCTATAAATTAATAAATTATGAGTAAAAGAGATTGGAAAACGGTTATAGAATTTGAAGACATTACCTACAAAAAATGTGGAGGAGTTGCACGTATAGCTTTTAATAGGCCAGAAGTAAGAAATGCTTTTAGACCAAAAACTGTTAGCGAACTCCTTAAAGCATTTTATGATGTGAGAGATGATAATTCTGTTAGAGTTGTATTGTTAAGTGGAGAAGGACCGTCTGCTAAAGATGGAGTGTATGCTTTTTGTAGCGGAGGCGACCAAAGTGTTAGAGGAGAACAAGGATATGTAGGAGGAGATGGTGTTCATAGATTAAATATTTTAGAAGTCCAACGCTTGATTAGATTTATGCCAAAAGTGGTAATTTGTGTAGTCCCAGGTTGGGCAGTAGGAGGAGGACATAGCTTACATGTAGTTTGTGATTTAACTTTGGCAAGTAAAGAACATGCAATTTTTAAACAAACAGATGTAGATGTTTCTAGTTTTGATGGAGGATATGGTTCAGCTTATTTAGCAAAAATGGTTGGACAGAAAAAAGCAAGAGAAATTTTCTTTTTAGGAAGAAGTTATTCAGCTCAAGAAGCTTTTGATATGGGGATGGTAAATGCTGTAATTCCACACGACAAACTGGAAGAAACAGCTTACGAATGGGCTTTAGAAATATTAACTAAATCTCCTACTGCTATAAAAATGGTCAAGTTTGCTTTAAATCTTACTGATGATGGCATGGTAGGTCAGCAAATTTTTGCAGGTGAAGCTACTAGATTATTATATGGAACAGAAGAGGCAAAAGAAGGGAAAAATGCTTTTTTAGAAAAAAGAGATCCAGATTTTTCAAAATCATAAACCTTACTTTTAATTCCTTCCCTTTGGGAAGACTAGGATGGGGAAATAAAATAAAATAATTATGACAACAATCGTAATGGAAAATAGATACAAAGAAATAATAGAAAAAGATTTATTAAAAATTGATGGATTAAAAAGAGAAATTTTCTTTCAAGATACGAAAGAAACATCTCCCTTAATTTCTACTTTTTTGGAGTATGTATTTGAGAAAAAAGGAAAGAATTTAAGGCCGAAGTTAACATTGTTGTCTTCCAAATTGATTGGTAAAACGAACAGATCTACCTATTTGTCAGCAATATTGATAGATATTCTTCACGAAGCAACTTTATTGCATGATGATGTGGTAGATGCGGCTAAATTAAGAAGGGGAGAGACATCTGCTAATGTTGTTTTTGGAAACAAAGCTACGGTATTGATGGGTGATTATTTATTATCCAAAATGATTGAAGTTTGTACCAGAGAAAAGGAATATAGGTTATTGGAAATTATCTCGACTACTTTAGTTTCCCTTTCCAAAGGAGAATTAATTCAGTTGAACGCAACCAAAGAAAATGAAGTGAGTGTAGCTCAATTAATTAAAATTGCGGCTTTAAAAACAGGAAGTTTATTGAAAGCAAGTTGTTTGTCTGGAGCATATTCTACAGGATTACAAGAGGAAAACGCTCAGGTTTTGACAGATTTTTCTGATAAACTAGGAGTAGCTTATCAAATTAAAGATGATGTAATAGATTATAAAGACGATAGTAAAGAGCTTTTCAAGGATTTAAAAGAAGGGAAAGTAAATATTCCTATGGCTTTGGCCCTTGAAAATGGCGAGAAGTCAGTTGCTTCAGAAATGTTAGTATTAATTCGCGACAAAGAAAATTTTGAGCAAAATAAAAATATTATCATTGAGTTTCTTCATAAAAATGAAGGAATAGAAAAAGCAGAACAGTTACAAAATAAATTTACAACAGAAGCCGTTTCTTTACTCTCTCAACTTCCAAATTCTGAAGATCTTATTGATTTCACGGAAATGATTGGGAGGAGGAAATTTTAAATTTTTATGAAAAAGGTATTAAGTAAATTATTTATTCTTTCTGCTTTAGTTCCGGCTTCTTATCTTTTTTTTATGAGCTTAGTGTCTTTGTTTTTTTTTGGTTCAAGAATTTTCGATAAAGGAATATTTCTATTGTATCTTTCTGCAATTCTTGGAGTTATTGGATATATTGGGTTTTGGAATTTACTTTTTAATGGGCTTTCAAAATATAGACTTCATTCTTTAACCTTTCTTACTCTTGGAGTAATTGGCTTTTTAATTTTCACTTCAAATGCACCAAATCCGTCAAGTTTTTTTGAAGTTATGTTTGAAAAAAGAAAGGTATATGAATGGTTTCTTTTTATTTATCCCAATTTAGTAGCAATATTCTTTATCATTCTTTTATCTAAAAAGCTAATTTTTGATAAAGACAGAATTATAGAATAAAATGAATTACTCTTAATTCCCCATCACAATTCTACTTGCTTCAAAAGGGGAAATCTCTCCATTCAAAACTTGTTGTTCAATTTCTTTCAATTGCTCAGTAATTCCATTGCCTTCATAAAAAGAAGTAAGCACTTGGTGGTTTAAGAATTTATAGAACCAATCTTTGGTTTGTCTTTTTCTGTTCTTTTCAAAATAACCAGTCGTTTTAGTTTTTACTAAATAGGACTCAATGATATTCCAAGCTTCTTCAATTCCTGTGTTTTGTAAAGCAGAACATAATTCTACATGAGGAATCCAATCGCTTTCTTTGGCAGGAAATAAGTGCAGAGCGTTAGCATATTCTCTTCTTGCTTGTTTGGCTTTAATCAAATTATCGCCTTCTGCTTTGTTTATCAAAATAGCATCAGCCATTTCCATAATCCCTCTTTTTATTCCTTGTAATTCATCCCCAGCTCCCGCAATCATAAGTAACAAAAAGAAATCTGTCATAGAAAAAACTTCTGTTTCTGATTGACCAACTCCTACCGTTTCTACTAAAATTATTTCGTAACCAGCTGCTTCGCAAAGCAAGATTGTTTCATGAGTTTTTTGTCCCACACCACCTAATGTTTTTCCAGAAGCAGAAGGACGAATATAAGCATCAGGATTTACAGCAAGATTATCCATTCGGGTTTTATCCCCTAAGATACTTCCTCTTGATTGCTGAGAAGTTGGATCAATTGCTAAAACAGCTATTTTCTTTCCAATTCCTGTCAAAAAAGTTCCAAAAGCTTCAATAAACGTGCTTTTTCCTACTCCAGGAACTCCCGTAATTCCTATTCGTATAGAATTTCCAGAAAGGGGTAAACAATGATTTATTATTTGCTGAGCAAGAACTTGGTGTTCTTTTTTAGAACTCTCCACCAAAGTAATCGATTGACTAAGAATAACTGTGTTCTTCGCTTCAATTCCATTTGTGTAATAAGAAAGTTCTTTTGTTTTCATTTGAATTACTTTAAGTGCTAAATTAAGAAATTTTCTGTTAAACTTCTGTTCTCGATATGAATTTCAATTCGTTATTAATCATTAATATCACTTGAACCATCAGTTCCGTAATTTATTATCTATGCTGTCATTCCCTACCAATCGGAAATCTTATCCAATAGGTAGTTTTTTTCTTTAGATTTCCTTTTTAAACGAATCTAAAGAAAAAAACAGGACAAAGAAGAACTATTCATTATTGCCTAATTACTAATCGCGATAAATAAATCGTTAATAACTTTTAAAAATTCTGAATGTAAATCTTTGTTCAAAATCTAAATCAAGATTACATTTGAAAAAAAGAAAAACAATGGCTGATATTAAAGAATTAGAATCAATTGCATCACAAGTAAGACGTGATATTGTGAGAATGGTACACGCTAATAATTCTGGGCATCCAGGAGGATCTTTAGGATGTGTAGAGTATTTCGTTACTCTTTATTTTGAGATAATGAATCACAAAGCCAATGATTTTGATATGGATGGATTTGATGAAGATTTATTCTTTCTATCAAACGGTCATATTTCACCAGTATGGTACAGCACATTAGCTCATTCTGGTTATTTTGAAAAAAATGAATTAGCTACATTTCGTAAGTTAAATTCAAGGTTGCAAGGTCACCCAGCTACAGAAGAAGGATTAGAAGGAATAAGAATTGCTTCAGGATCACTAGGTCAAGGATTGTCAGTTGGATTAGGAGCAGCAATGACTAAAAAGCTAAACGGAGAAGATAGTTTGGTTTATACACTTCACGGAGATGGAGAATTACAAGAAGGACAAATTTGGGAAGCTGCTATGTATGGAGCTGCCAATAAAGTAGATAATATTATCGCAACTGTTGACTATAACGGCCGTCAGATTGATGGAGACGTAGAAGACATAATGTCATTGGGAGATTTGGAAGGGAAATGGAGAGCATTTGGCTGGGAAGTTTTTACAGAAGACAATGGAAACGACATGCAATCGGTTATTAATGCAATGAACAAAGCAAAATCGCTTACAGGAAAAGGTAAACCAGTAATGGTTTTGTTGAGAACAGAAATGGGACAAGGAGTAGATTACATGACAGGAACTCACAAATGGCATGGTTCTGCACCTAATGATGAACAATTAACAACTGCTTTGGATCAACTAGAGGAAACTCTTGGAGACTATGTGATGGCATAACAATTGTATTATTACTATTAAAACACTTTATATGAAATTAGTTTCAAAAAGATTTTCGGTTTTAGTAGTATTCTTATGCCTTAGTTTTACTTATTTAGCACAAACTATAGAGACAACAAGAATCCTATTTATATTTGATGGTTCTAATTCTATGAATGGACAATGGCAAGAATCAAGTAAAATTAAAGTAGCAAAAAAATTGATGTATGAAACTATGAGTGAGTTGTCTAAAATAGACAATTTAGAAGTGGCTTTAAGAATGTACGGACATCAAACAAGAATATATCCAGGACTACAAGATTGTAACGATACCAAGCTTGAAGTCCCATTTGGAAAGGATAACTTTGATAAAATCAAAACTAAAATTAATTCTCTACAGCCCAAAGGAACAACTCCAATTGCTCGTTCGTTAGAATATGCAGCTCAAGATTTCCCTGAGTGTAACAATTGTCGCAATGTTATTATATTAATTACAGATGGAATAGAAGCCTGTGATGAAGATCCTTGTGCTGTTGCAAAAATGCTAAGAGAAAAAGGAATAGAAGTAAGGCCTTACATAATTGGAATTGCAATGGATTTAGAATCTTTGAAGGATTTTGAATGCATAGGCAAATCTTATGAGGCGAGCACGGAAGAGTCATTTAGAGATGTGATGAAAGTGGTAATGAGTGAAGCTTTGAACAATACAACTGTTCAAGTAAATTTATTGAATACAGCAAAACAAGCCAAAGAAACAGATCTAACCATGTCTTTTTACGACATGAAAACGAGAGAGTTGAAATATACTTTTATGCATACTTTGGATAGGAAAAATAGGCCTGATACCATGTGGATTGATCCTTTGTCAACTTATAAATTAATTGTTCACACCACCCCGAAAGTTGAGAAGGAAGGAATAGAATTAAAAGCAGGGGAACACAATACAATTACTTTGGATGCGCCACAGGGAGGATTAGAATTTAGAATTCTTGGTGCAGCAAACTCTTACACAGACATAAAATGTGTGATAAGAAAGAAAGATGAAAAAGAAACGATAAATGCGCAAAGAATGAACAGTGAAGACAGATATATTGTTGGTTCTTATGATGTTGAAATACTTAGTTTACCAAGAATTTTAATGGAGAACGTAAAAGTAGAGCAGAGTAAAACAAATAGAATTGTAATTCAACACGCAGGAACAGTGAATATTAACACTCCATTTTTTGGAGTTGCTTCCATTTTTACTGAAGTAAAAGGAGAAAGAGTATGGGTCTGTAACCTAGAAAGAGAAAAATTAAATTATCAGCTTTCATTACAACCAGGAAATTATACAATCGTTTACCGCCCAGCAAGAAAAAATTCATCCGCCTATACAGTGAGTAAGGATTTTAGAATAGCCTCAGGAACCAGTTTAGAAGTAAATTTATAAAAAGACCACAAAACAAACGATATGACAGATTATCCAGTATTAGGAAAAAAAGACACGAGATCAGGGTTTGGAGACGGATTGTATGAGCTAGGACAACAAAATGAAGATGTTGTGGCTATGTGTGCTGATTTAACAGGTTCTCTTAAAATGGGAGCATTTAAAGAAGCTTTTCCAGATAGATTTTTTCAAGCAGGAATAGCAGAGGCAAATATGATTGGAATGGCAGCAGGAATGACAATTGGAGGTAAAATTCCATATACAGGAACATTTGCTAATTTTTCTACGAGCCGTGTGTATGATCAAATAAGACAATCTGTTGCTTACTCGGATAAAAATGTAAAAATTTGTGCTTCTCACGCAGGTTTAACTTTGGGAGAAGACGGAGCAACTCACCAAGTATTGGAAGACATAGGAATGATGAAAATGTTGCCAAATATGTGCGTGATTAATCCATGTGATTATAACCAAACAAAAGCAGCAACTCTTGCCATTGCTGATTACGAAGGGCCAGTTTATTTAAGATTTGGAAGACCAAGTGTACCCATCTTTATTCCAGAAGACATGCCATTCGAAATTGGAAAAGGAATTATGTTGAGCGAAGGAACTGACGTAACAATTGTTGCTACTGGTCACTTAGTTTGGAAAGCACTAGAAGCAGCCAAAGAATTAGAAGCAAAAGGAATAAGTGCAGAGGTCATAAACATTCACACGATTAAACCTTTGGACGAAGAAATCATCTTAAACTCTGTGATGAAAACAAGATGTATCGTTACAGCAGAAGAACACCAAATTAATGGAGGGTTAGGAGAGTCTATTTCTTCTTTATTATGTAGAACAATCCCAACACCACAAGAATTTGTAGCAGTTGATGATACATTTGGAGAAAGTGGAACGCCAGCCGAATTAATGACAAAATATGGATTGGATACAGTAGATATCATTTCAGCATGTGAAGCTGTGATGATGAGAAAGTAAGCCTTATAAAAAGAATATTATAAGCTCCTGTATTATTAAAATATAGGAGCTTTTTTATGGAATAGAAACAACAGAAACAAGCAAATGTTTCCTATTTGTGTTAACTTTAGTTTATAAAACTATTTGTAATACACTTAGGCTATCACATTATGAAAATATTGTTAACTGGATCGACAGGATATATTGGTAAAAGATTATTAATATCACTTTTAGATGAAGGATATGAAGTAGTTTGCTGTGTGAGAGATGCTAAAAGATTTAATCCCTCAGAAGCTATAATAGAAAAGGTAGAAATTATAGAGGTAGATTTATTGGATAAACAATCGCTAAAACAGGTCCCAAAAGATATTGATGGAGCTTATTATTTGGTTCACTCTATGTCTTCTTCTAGCGACTACAAATCCTTAGAACAACAATGTGCAGTGAATTTTCGTGAAGCAATGAATAGTACAGAGGTAAAACACGTTATGTATTTAAGTGGAATAGTGAACGAAACGGATTTATCAGAGCATTTGAGTTCAAGAAAAAATGTAGAGATAGAGCTTGAAAAAGGAAACTATCACCTAACAACCTTACGAGCTGGAATAATTATTGGTTCGGGGAGTGCTTCTTTCGAAATTATTCGTGACTTGGTAGAGAAATTACCCATTATGATTACCCCAAAATGGCTCAATACAAAATGCCAACCTATTGGTATTAAGGATGTAATTTCGTTCCTGTCTAAAGGGATTTTTAATTCAAAAACATTTAATCATAATTTTGATATTGGTGGTCCAGATGTCTTGTCTTACAAAGAAATGTTACTTGGATTTGCTAAAGAAAGAAACCTGAAACGTAAAATATGGACAGTCCCTGTAATGACACCAAAATTATCTTCCTATTGGTTATATTTTGTAACTTCTACCTCTTATAAACTAGCTTCATCACTAGTAGACAGTATGAAAATAGAAGTAGTATGCAGAGATCATAAGATTAATAAAATTCTTCAAATTACGCCAATCTCATATCAAAAAGCTTTGGAACTTGCTTTTGCAAGAATAAAAAATAATGATGTGTTGTCCAGTTGGAAAGATGCTTATGCGAGTAGTGGATTAACCGATAGTATTAGTGATTTTATTGAAGTGCCAACTTTTGGTTGTTTTAAGGATGTGAGAGATAGAGAGGTTTTGGATAATGAACAATGTATCCAAAAAATTTGGAGTATTGGGGGAGAAACAGGCTGGTATTCTGGAAATTGGTTGTGGAAATTGAGAGGGTATTTAGATAAATTTGTTGGTGGAGTAGGATTGCGAAGAGGAAGAACAAACCCCGATACTATTCATGCAGGAGATGCGTTAGATTTTTGGAGAGTGCTTTATGCCAATAAGCAAGAAGGTCGATTACTCTTATTTGCAGAAATGAAATTACCTGGAGAAGCTTGGTTAGAATTTAAAATTGAGAACAATAAACTAATACAAACTGCAACTTTCCGCCCGTTAGGTGTTTTGGGAAGAGCTTATTGGTATGCAGTATTTCCTTTTCATGGTTTTATTTTCAAAGGAATGATAAGAAATATTACTAAAATATAACGATTTAAGAGAGAGTTACTTCTAAATTATAGCTCCAATAATAACTCCAATTAAAAATAGATCTTCTGTTTAGATGCGCCCCTTTTTTAATTGCAAAAGATTAGTTTCAATATTAGTTTGGGCATACAAACTAAATCCTGTTGACTGAAAAAATGTAACTCCAAATCCTAAGTTTCCAGAAAAATTAAACCGTCTAAAATTTGGAGAAGAGAAGTTATTCAATGTATTTCGAGTTTTATTTTCAGAATTATCCCCTAGCATGAAAGTAGTAGAATTAGAAATATTAACAATAGTACCAATTCCTCCTCTCATATAAAAATTGCGTGTCATGTTATAATTATAAAAAATAGGAATCTGAATATTATGATGATTGTAATATTTTTTAAGGTATTATTAAGAGAAGGATCAAAGCCAAAATCAGTTATAATCCAACTAAGTATTTCTTCTTTTGTCTTATTTTCAGTTCCATCATTTTTTGATCTCTCAAAAGTAGAATTAGCAAATACCTCTAAACCAAAACCTATTTTTTTTATTGGAGTAGCTACTTGAGTATTTACATTTGTTGCAAGAACAAATAAGGAGTAATATTAAAATTTTATTTTCCATGACAGCTTTATATTCAATTAACTGTAATACATATATTTAGTATTAAAATCTGCTATTTAAGTCACGAAACCAATGCTATTTTTCATGAAATAGTCGTTAATGAATTCTATCTTTGTTCATGCAGCAAAAAATACTATTAATCACACCTCCTTTTACCCAGCTCAATACTTCGTATCCTGCTTCGGCTTACCTAAAAGGTTTTTTGGAGGAGAAGAATGTGGCAGTAGAGCAGTGTGATTTGAGTATAGAGTTGTTTACTTCTATTTTTACTTCAGGATTTATTCGTGCTATTTTTCGTGAAGCTCAAGAGTTGAAAAGTTTCGCTATTCCTCAGGTTTTTAAGTTAAAAGAGCAATATGTTTTACGAGTAGATAAAGTAATTAGCTATTTACAATCCCAAACAATTGAGAAAGCAAATGAGATTTTAGCTCCTGGTTTTCTTCCAAAAGGACACAGGTTACAAACAGTAAAAAAGAACATAACTTGGGCAGATGGAGAGTTAGGAATTATTGATAAAGCGAAACACTATGGGACTTTATTTATTGAGGAATTGGGAGATTTTATTCAAGCCAATGTAGATGAGTTTTTCGCATTCACTCGTTATGCAGAGCAAATAGGTACTTCTGCAAGTAGTTTTGATCAGATAGAAGAGTTTTTGAATTACCAACCTACGATTATCGAAGATAAAATGCTGGATATCTTAGAAGCAAAAATAGAATTACATGAACCGGATTTGGTTTGTTTTTCTATTCCTTTTCCAGGAAATTTGTTTGCAGCCTTGCGAAGTTCACAATTCATCAAGCAGTTTTTTCCTAAAATAAAAATTGCATTTGGTGGCGGATATTGCAACACAGAATTACGCTCTTTGGAAGATCCAAGAATTTTCGAGTTCATAGATTTTATAACTCTAGATGATGGAGAAGGACCTTTACTAAAACTGGTGAATTACTTGAGTAAAGAATTAGAAATAAATCAGTTGGAGAGAACATTTGTATTGGAAAAAGGGAAGGTAGTTTATAAGAATAAAATTCCAAACACGATTTATCACCACCGAGATTTACCTGCCCCAAATTATACAGGATTGCCGTTTGAGAAGTATTTATCCTTCTTGGATATCATAAATCCCATGCACAGAATGTGGACGGATGAAAAATGGAATAAGCTCACGATTTCTCACGGTTGCTACTGGAAACAATGTACTTTTTGTGACGTAAACCTTGATTACATTGGCAATTACCAAAATACGACTGCAGTAGATTTGGTAAATAAAATTGAAAAAATAAGAGCCCAAACAGGTATAGAAGGATTTCACTTTGTGGATGAAGCAGCTCCACCCAAAATGCTGAGAGCTTTGTCTCTAGAATTAATAAAGAGAGGAATAAAAATGAGGTGGTGGACGAATATTCGTTTCGAGAAGACATTTGATGATGAATTGTGCGAACTTATGTCACGAGCTGGTTGCATAGCAATTACCGGAGGATTGGAAGTGGCATCTGACAGGTTATTGGAGAAAATGAAGAAAGGAGTAGATATTGGTCAAGTGGCTAGAGTAACCAATAGTTTTTCTAAACACAACATAATGACTCACGCTTATTTAATGTTTGGATTTCCTACCCAAACAGAACAAGAAACGATTGATTCGCTTGAGGTAGTGCGCCAATTATTTGAATCAGGTTGTGTTCAGTCTGCTTTTTGGCATATGTTTACCACTACCGTTCACAGCCCAATTGGTAAAAACCCAGAAGAGTTTGAGATTAAAATCACAGGACCCGATTTTGAAGGATTTGCACAAAACGACTTGTGGCACGAAGACCCAACAGGAGCAGATCATGAACTTTATAAAAAAGGGTTGAACTTAGCTTTGGACAGTTATTTGAACAAAGCAGGTTTTGAAAAAAACCTACAAGATTGGTTTGAGTTTGAAATTCCTGAGACAACTGTTTCAGATAATTGGGTTAGTGACTTTGTTAAGTAATATTTACTTCTTCGTCACTTTCACCAGAGTATGATAAGTCAACTTATCGGCAAGAATTTCAAAATTATAACCCTCATATTCCTCAAAACTATTGGGCTTACTGGTAACAAAATAACAGGAGTCTTGTTTTGAGATAAAAGACACTATTTCATCAGTTCTATCAGTGAAAGGAATGTTGTATTTCTTCAAGAAATAAGGAATTCCAAAACCTTCGCAACCAACAACTTTTACTGGAAGAGGATTGTTTGTGTAAATTTCTTTAAAGTTTTTCATGTCAATAAGTGGCTGATAACGAAACGTATGAAACTGACGATACAGACTGTGAGAACGATCGGCAGTTTCAATATCATTTAAAGTTTGTTTCTGGATAGTAGAAACTTCAAACACAAACATTGCAAAGCAGTAAATGATTATTCCAAATACAAACGCTTTGTCATACTTTCCTTCCTTAAATATATAGGAGTAGCAGAGTGTGACACTGAGCGCTAAGAACAATGCAAAGAATGGCATAGAAACCACAAAAACTCTTATTGGAGGATCGTCACCTCTCAAGTAAGGAATAAAAAACGGAAGAATAACAAGAGCTGCAAATATCAAAAGATAAGCTCGCCATTCTTTTTTGAAAAAGTTCATCAAAACCAAAGCTCCAATAGAAGTAGCAATGAGTAAAGTCTTACCAGAAAAGCCTCCTTCAAACACATGAGAAAAGTAAAAGTCTAGTTTCCAAAATTCGAAAGCAGGACCTCTCACATTCACATATTCGTTATTGAATACTTGATCAAAAACAGGAATAAATAAAAGTAAAGCAATTCCAATTCCTGCAAGAATGGAATACATGATTTTGGTGTGACTAGAAACAAAAAGGAGTTTGAATTTTTTGTTTTTTATAGAGTTAGTTAGAGCAATAATTCCAAGAATAAATAAGGAGCAAGCTATATAATAAACATTAGAAGGAATGGTATAAAATAGGAGGGAAGTAAAGAGTGTAATTGCAGCTAAGTAACTTATTTTGTTGTTTCTTAAGAACGAAAAGATATAATAAGTAAGTGCTGTGAGAAACAAAGTACTTAGCCCGTATCCTCTTATTTGTAAAGAATAACTAAAGAAAGGAATGGTAGTAACAAGAATTGCAGCAGCAATTATCCCCACATTTTTTGAAAAGAATTTTAGACCAATTTTATAAGTAAAAACAAGAGTAAAAAATGAATAGATTAACGGAAGTATTCTTAATTTCCAAGGGGATTCTATTAATTCATTGAGAGAACCAATTCCAATTAATTTGAGGTAAATATTATTTATTAAATTGAAGAGCACATGGTTGTTTGGCACGTGATAATCTGAGAAAGTTTGTGAGATGGACACGAAAGTAAATTGATCTAACGTATACAATTCGTCATTCCATAAATCAGTATTGAGTAAGATGGATTGAACCATACAAAATCCAATAAAAACAAGAATTTCTGGAGTAAATTCTTTAATGAATTGAGTAATTTTATTTCCAGAATGATTATTCATTTAATCCTTTAATTATTAATCCGAAGGTAAGTATTTTATTTAATTCAAACCAATGCGGTATAGTTCTTGGCTAAAGTTATTAGCAAAGAAATAAAGAATGAAATCAAAGTGATTTGCTGTCTGTTCTATTTTTAACAGAATAAGAGTATCTTTGCGAAGTAAAACAATTATATGACATTTAAAGATCTGGGTTTATCCGATTCCCTTCTCAAAGCAATTGAGGAAAAAGGATACACAAAGCCTTCACCTATTCAGGAGAAAGCAATACCAAAAGTATTAGAAGGAAGAGACATGCTGGCTTCAGCACAAACAGGAACTGGTAAGACAGCAGGATTTGTCCTGCCTATTTTACAATTACTGGAAAATGGAGTGGATTACAGAAAGCGTCCAATCCGTACCTTAATACTAACTCCTACAAGAGAATTAGCCGCACAAATCCACCAAAACGTAAAAGAATACGGAAAACACATGGATTTGAAATCTATGGTGATGTTTGGAGGAGTAAAGCAAAAGCCACAAGTTGCACAATTAAGAGATGGAGTAGATATTTTGATAGCTACACCAGGAAGATTAATTGACTTGAACAACCAAGGATTTGTTAACCTTAAGAAAATTGAGATATTAGTATTGGATGAAGCTGATAGAATGCTAGACATGGGATTCTTGAGAGATATTCAAAGAATAATGACTTTGTTGCCAGAAAGAAGACAAAATTTATTGTTTTCAGCAACATTCTCTAAAGACATAAAAAAATTAGCTACAGGAATTTTATCAAATCCAGTATCGGTAACTGCAACTCCAGAAAATACTACAGTAGAAGTTATAAAACAAAGGATTATCCGAATGGATAAACCTAGAAAGACTTCTTTTACAATAAAAATGATTGAAGAAGGAGATTGGCAACAGGTTTTGATTTTTACAAGAACAAAACATGGAGCTAATAAGTTGTGCGAGAAATTAAACAACAAAAAGATAACGGCAATGGCTATTCATGGGAATAAAAGCCAGAACCACAGAACAAAAGCTTTAGCGCAATTCAAAAAAGGAGAAGTGAGAGTATTGGTTGCAACAGATATTGCTGCCCGTGGGATTGATATTCCATTATTACCCCACGTTATTAATTTTGAGATTCCTAATATCTCAGAAGATTATGTTCACAGAATTGGAAGAACAGGAAGAGCAGGAGCAAATGGTGTAGCTATATCTTTAGTAGACAATGAGGAATTGGCTTACATCAGAGATATTGAAAAATTGACTAAGCAAAAATTCGACAAAGAAATTATTGAAGGATATGAACCGCCATATATTGCTGAAAAAGATATAAAAGCACCAAAAGGGAACGGAGCACAAAGCAGAGGAAGAGGAGGTTCTAAAAACTCTAACAGTAAGCCAGGAAACAAAAAGCACTACCACACAGGAAACTCCAATAAAGGAGGAGGAAATAGAGGAGGTGGTAACTCTGGGAATAGATAGTTTGCTAAGTCATTTTCTTCAATCGTGTTGCAAACAATCCTATCATTATTAGGGTAAAGGAGACTGTGATATAATCGGATCTAAATCTTTCTATGTAAATAAATAAAGTGATTAGCATTGCGATATTAGCAGTAACATAAATGAAGAATCCAGTTCGTTTCATTCTGTACATTAGAATTGCCGAAATCAAGGATATTCCATGAATAAAGGAATAAGTAAAACAAAATTCTTGGTTGAAATCTTTGAGTAACTCATTGTTGGAAAAACTCTGGCTCTCCATAAGAAAGAAAAGTCCACTTCCTGCCATGTAAACAGCAATTAATGTATCCCATATAATCGTAAACCAACACAAAACTCTTAAAATAGGAGTTGGTTTATGTTTTCCAAGAATTAGATATTTTACAATTTTTACTGTTTTTTTTGTTTCCACTATTCCTTTGTGTTAAATGAATCCAATGCTTTTATTATTCTTGATCCGTACCAAGAATATAATTCTCCATCCACTAATTCAATAGTTGCATTTGGCACCAATTTACTTAGTTCTATAATGTGTTTTTCTTTAAACGGAAAAGGCTCAGAAGAAAGTAAAATAATCTCAGGATTTAGTTTTTTTATCTGTTCTTCGTTTAGTTCAGGATATCGAGTGTATTCTTTTGAATTACAAAGATTAGAATAACCATTTAAGCTCATCATTTCATTGATGTAATTGTTGTTTCCGGCAGCCATATAAGGATTTTTCCAAATAAGATACAAAGCTTTTTGTTTTACTCTATTTTGTTCGAGAAGTAAATTCCTTTTGTTGTTAATCTCTTTCCAGAGATGATTTGCTTTTTCTTCGCTATCAGTAATTTTTCCAATAGATAGAATCATATCTAAAGCATCCCATATAGTATAAATATCACTCATCCAAATAGGAAAATCTTGTTCTAATTTTTCAATTCCTTCTTTGTAATTCTCCTCTTTATTCCCAATTATCAAATCAGGTTTAAGAGCTTTTATTTTTTCAAAATTAAAATTTTTAGTTCCTCCAATGATAGTTTTTTCTTGTTTTAGACCTTTCGGGTGAATACAAAATTTTGTGACTCCAACTATTCTATCTGCAAGACCTAAATCTACCAAAAGCTCAGTTTGAGAGGGAACTAAGGAAATAATTCGCTTAGGGTTTTTAGGAATTGATACGGTTCTATTTAGTTGGTCGGTTACTTTCATTTATGAATATAAAAAAAGGGAATCAAAATTAATTGATTCCCTTTTACTATTTTGAAACGAATAAAATTACATTTTACCTTCGTTTTGCCATTTTATCTTGTAATGGTAATGAATTTAGGTTAAATTTTATATCAGCTGTTTACCTCAATAATAATTTTAGCAATTTTCTTAGTCTTCAGTCTTAGGTTCTTTTTTAGCTGCTGCCTTTTTAGGAGCTGCCTTTTTAGCCGCTTCTTTCTTAGGAGCTGCCTTTTTAGCTGCTTCTTTCTTAGGAGCCGCCTTTTTAGCTGCTTCTTTTTTAGGAGCTTCTGCTTCTGTTACAACTTCAACAGCTTCTACTGCTTCTTCAACTTTAGCAGTTTCCTTTTTAGGAGCCGCTTTTTTAGTTGTTTTCTTAGCAGTTTTTTTCTTAGTAGATGCAGGAGCAATACTGTTCTTGTCAGTTCTTGGTCTGTGAACCCCCCAAGTTTTAGTTATTCTTTTTCCTTTTTTGGATTTTTTGTCTCCCTTTCCCATAATATTATATAAAGTTGGTTTATTTATTCTAATTAAGTTGCAAATATAAGGATTCCAATAATTCTTATAATGTTATTTCCCTTTTTTTTATGCTAATCCTTGTGTTTTTTAATTATTTGTAATTTTTCTTAAATTCCTTAGCTAGTTTTTTTCCCTGTTTGATGGAATGTTTGTACCATTTTATCAGCACTTTATTTTGTTCTTCTTGAGTTAGTTTCCAATCAATACTCGATTCTCTTACTCGATTAGAAATTTCTGATAAACAAAGAGCTGCAGAAACTGAGATGTTAAAACTCTCTGTAAATCCATACATTGGAATCGTAATAAATTCATCTGCTTCTTGCTTGGCAATATCAGATATTCCGTACAACTCATTCCCAAAAACTATCGCTACTTTTTCATCTATATTAAAATCAAATAATGAAGGGTGATGCTGAAGAGGTGAAGTAGCCACAATTTTGTATCCTTTCTTTTTTAATGAATCAAAACAAGCTTTTGTGTTATTCTTTTCTTCGTTATATTTGTTGATGTTAAGCCAATTGGAAGAGCCTAACGTGATATCTTTGTACACATTAAATTCATTAGTATTTTCAATTACATGCACATTTTGAATTCCAAAACAATCGCAAGTTCTAATTGCGGCACTCGTGTTTTGAGCTTGGTAAATGTCTTCTAGAATCAAAGTAACATGATTGGTTCTTTGTTGAATCTTTTCATTAAATAATTCTACTCTATTCTCATGAGCAAATTGGGATAAATATTCAATTAGTTCTTCTTCCATTACTGCTTGTTTATTACTTTTTTGTACAATTTCACATATTTATCCACCACTTCATTTACATTAAACTTCTTTGCTTGAGCAACAGCATTTTTCTTAAAAGTAGCTAGCCTGTCTTTATCTTCCAATAAGTATAGAGCATTCTTTGCCATATCTTCCACATCTCCTACATTACTTGTGTAGCCAGAAAAACCAGCTATATTTACTTCAGGAATTCCACCTGTATTTGTCGAAATCACTGGTACTCCGACTGCCATAGCTTCTAAGGCTGCCAATCCAAAACTTTCTGTTTCTGAAGGAAGTAAAAATAGATCTGCGATAGATAAAATTTCTGCTGTATTGTTTAATGTCCCTGTGAATAAAGTGTGATCGCAAGTTTCTAATTCTCTGCAAAGCATTTCCATATTATCTCTTTCAGGTCCATCACCCACCAATATTAATTTACAATTCACTGTTTCACGAACTTTGGCAAATGTCCTAATCACATCTTGTACTCTTTTTACTTTTCTAAAGTTGGAAACATGACATAAAATGAATTCATCATCTTTTGCATATAATTCTCTTTTTATGCTAAACATTTTATCCTCAACACAAATGAAATTTGGGATAACATCTATTCCATTTTTAATGTTAAAATATTTGTAAGTATCTTTTTTCAAACTTTCAGAAACCGTAGTTACAGCATCCGATTGATTGATAGAATAAGTAATAATTGGTTTAAAGAAAGGATCTCTTCCAACTAGCGTAATGTCAGTTCCGTGAAGAGTGGTGATAAATGGAATGTAAATTCCTTCCTCTTGTAAAATTTGTTGTGCCATGTGAGCCGCAGAAGCATGAGGAATAGCATAATGCAAATGCAATACATCTAGTTTTTCAAATCGTATTACATCTACTAATTTACTTGTAAGTGCAGATTCATAAGGAGGATATTTAAATAGAGGATAACTATTTACTCGTACCTCATGATAAAAAATGTTTTTATCGTGCACATCCAATCTTACAGGAAAACTATAAGAGATGAAATGTATTTGGTGTCCCAATTTGGCAAGAGATTTTCCTAGTTCGGTGGCTACAACACCACTTCCTCCATATGTTGGATATAATACAATTCCTATTTTCATGTTTTTTCTTTATTAAGACTATTTACCTCTCACAAACTTACAGATTTTTGATATGAAAAGTAGTTCAAATAACATTTCCTTGTTGAAAAAATAAATGCACGAGAATCTTAAAACTATTCACTCTCGCCTATTCACTAATTACTAAATCATCCTTCGTTATGATACGGTTGATTTTTAATAATTGACATTCCTCTATAAATTTGTTCCAGCAAGAAAGTTCGTATCATTTGGTGAGAAAAAGTCATCTTTGATAAACTCAATTTAGAATTGTATTCCTGATAAATTTCATCAGAAAAACCAAAAGCACCTCCAATAATAAAAACTAAATCTTTGGTTCCCTGGTTCATTTTTTGTTGTAGAAAATCGGCAAACTCTAACGAAGTTTTGTGTTTTCCCTTTTCATCCATTAGCCAAACAATGTCGGTAGGATTTAGGTGTTTTTGAATCAATTCGCCTTCCTTATTTTTTATCTCATCTACCGATAAATTTTTTGTCTTCTTTAGTTCGGGAATTACAATGTAATTTACTTTAATGTAATGTTTCAGCCGTTTCAAATATTCTTCTTCAGCTTCAGTAAAATAAGATTTTACAGTTTTTCCAACTACAATTAATTTAATATTCATTCCTAGTTATTTTGGAGTGATAAAAGCTTGTTTAACTTCTTCCGTAATTCTTGCAGGACGATGGGTGGCTAATTCCAAAACAACAAAAGTAACTTCTGCTTCGGCAATTACTACTCCAGTTTTTTTATTAGTCATTATTTGATCCACAGTCATACTCGAGTTTCCCATTCTTTTCATCTTCACTTCAAACGTAATAATATCGCCATTATGAGCAGGTTTTTTGTAAGAAATATTGATGTTTACTACAGCAAATCCCCAGTTGTGTTCGGTCAAATAATCCTGAAAATGAGTGGCGTCAATATACTGCCATCTAGACTCTTCCATCAATTCTAAATACCTAGCGTTATTCATGTGGCCAAATACATCAATGTGGTAACCTCTTATTCTTATGTCAGTAGAAAAATCCATTTATTCTCTTTTTATTTTGTGATTTTCAAAGGTACTTATTTATTATTTTCTTTTCAAAGAATCTCATCTCTTGAGACTTTGTGTTGAGCATTGCTGAATTAGGGGATAAAGGTGTGTTTTGTCTTTATTCAATTTGTTTTTTTTCTTAACGTAAATTTAAAAAGATCGAGAGAATTATTTTTTCAAAGAATCTCTCTTATTGAGAGGGTATAAAGGGGGTGTTTTTCTATCTTTGTAAGAAGTAATAAATACTTTTATGTCTGAAATATACGATTATGCTGTTGTTGGAGGAGGAATAGTTGGACTTTCTACAGCCTATAAACTGACTTTGAAATTCCCTCAAGCTAAAGTTCTTGTGATTGAAAAAGAAATTGAATTATCTGCTCACCAAACGGGTAATAATTCAGGTGTAATTCACTCTGGGTTGTATTATGCTCCTGGTTCTTTGAAAGCAGAAAATTGCAAAACAGGAAGACTAGAATTAGTTGCATTTGCTCAAAAACACAACATTCCTCATGATGTATGCGGAAAAGTAATTGTGGCTACAGATGAAAAAGAGCTTCCGTTCATGGAAAACATTTTTAACAATGGAATTGCTAACGAAACCGAAGGGATTACAAAAATAAATGCAGAAGAGGTAAAACAAATTGAACCGTATGTAGAATCGATAGGAGGAATTCATGTTCCTTGTACAGGAATTATAGATTACAGAGCTACAGTTCATAAATTGGCAGATATTATTACTGCAAGTTCTAATCCTGCTGTAATAAAACTAGGGGAAGAAGTAACAGTAATTAATCAGGGAGAAATATCTGAATTGGTAACTACCAAAGAAAGTTACAAAGCCAAGAAAATGATTTTTTGTGGAGGACTGCAAGCCGATAGATTAGCAAAAAAAGATCACGTAGATTTAAAAGAAAAAGTGGTTCCTTTCCGTGGAGATTATTATGAATTAACAGAGAAAGCGAAACACAAAGTAAAGAATTTGATTTATCCTGTCCCCAATCCAGATTTTCCTTTCTTAGGAGTGCATTTCACAAGAATGACAGATGGAGAAATAGAATGCGGACCCAATGCTGTTTTTTCTTTTAAAAGGGAAGGATACAGCCGTACTTCATTTAGTTTGAAAGATACTTGGGATGCATTGAGTTACAAAGGAACTTGGAGTTTACTAACTCAAAACCCTAAATATGCTTTGATGGAATACCGAAGAGCATTTTCTAAGCAGTTATTTTTAGAGACGCTACAAAGAATGATTCCTTCGTTAGAACTAGACGACTTGAAAAAGGGGAGAAGTGGAGTGAGAGCTCAATTATTGGGAGTAAGCGGAGAAACTCGGGATGATTTCAGAATAGAATATAAAGGGAACAGCATTCACGTACTTAATGCTCCTTCGCCTGCTGCCACAGCAGGATTGGCAATTGGGCAGAAGATAGTTGATATGATTGATGAGTAACAATTAACTATATATATTGGTTAATTATTCTTAAATGTATTGATTTTCAAAATAAAACGAATTATTATTTAAATAAATAAGACACAAAAAAAACCTCCTGAGAAATTCTCAAGAGGTTTTTTTTAAAGTTAAATTTCTACTTAGAACATTTCGCTAGCAGAAAAGTGAAAAGCTGCTTCAATTTGAGCATTTTCATCACTGTCACTTCCATGACATGCATTTTTTGCTTTAGATTCAGCATAAGCTTTTCTTATAGTTCCTTCAGCTGCTTCAGCAGGATCAGTTGCTCCTATCAAAGTTCTGAAATCTTCTACTGCATTGTCTTTTTCAAGAATTGCCGCTACGATTGGTCCTTCGCTCATGTAGTCAACTAATTCCCCGTAAAAAGGTCTTTCATTGTGTACTGCGTAAAATTCTCCCGCTTCTTCTTTAGATAATTGTTTCAATTTCATAGCTTTAATTGTAAAGCCGTTTGAGATTATCATATCGATAATTTTCCCCATAGAACCATTAGCTACTGCTTCTGGTTTGATCATTGTAAATGTGATGTTATTTGCCATTTTATATTAAATTTTTGGCAAAATTAAGCAAAGTTTATTCAAAAAGCTAAAATCTCCTTTTTTTAATGCAATTTATTTGATGTTTAGTCAGTTGTAGAGTGTCAATTTGTCGGTTTATTTAAATAATAGTAAAGTTTTCAATAACACTCTATTGATTACTCTTATTTCGGAATGAATTTTGAACGCTTATTTGTAGTTAATTAGTACTATAATTATAATACCAATGAAAAAAATATTTATTTTAATAATTCTATTCCTCACTTTTGGGCTTCAATCTTTTACTCAAGATAGGAAAGTAGAAGTGTTGGAATTGTTATACAAACAAAAGAATTACAGAGCTCTTTTGCGTAAAACGGAAAAGCTAATTAATAAAAAAGGCTACGAAGACAATGAATTAGTTCATTTGTTCCAAGCAGTTGCTTTTGCAAAATTATCGGAAGATAAACGGTATTTGAGTTCCCACCCCGAGGTATTATTAAAATCAACAGTTGCTTATGAAAACTATTATGAGTTGGATAAGGAGTTTGGTTTTTTACAAAAAAAATCAGTTTTAATCACAGACTTAGGTGTGATTTATAAAAAAGCAAAAAAAGTTTCTATACAATCAGACGCTTATATTTATGTAATGCAGCAGTCCAATGTGCCACAAGTAATCCAAAAAGAGCAAATGATTATTGTAAAGAATGAGCCAGGAAAAAAAGTTGATTATCCTAAGGTTTTTAAAGGTTCAGAAGTAGATACAGTTTGCGAAATCCCTTATTTCTCGGAGGAAGATAAAATGATTACTTACGCCAAAAAATTTATTGGAGTTCCTTACATATATGGAGGGATAGGAGATGGAGGATTTGATTGTTCGGGTTATACGCAATATATATTGAATAAATATGGGCATGAATTACCAAGAACTGCAAGGACACAACATGGAGATATTGAATCAATAAAAGTAAAACATGCCAAAAAAGGGGATTTAGTATTCTTTTCGAAGAATAGAAAGAAAAGCAACATTACTCACGTAGGAATTGTAATTTCCGAAGAAGGAGAGAACCTAACTATGATTCACGCATCCTCTAGCCGTGGAATTATGATTACAGATGTTTCTACCAATACGTATTGGAAACCAAGAATGGTAGCTGCAGGAAGACCAAAAAAAGAAGAAAATGTTAATTGATAAGCTAAACAACTATAATCTAATTCTTGCTTCCAAGTCGCCAAGAAGACAGGAGTTATTGAAAGGATTGGGACTTACTTTTGAAATAAAAACAAAAGAAATAGAAGAGATTTTTCCACCCGCTTTATTCAAAGAAGAAATTCCTGTTTATTTAGCCAATTTAAAAGCAAAAGCATTTCAAGAAGAGCTTCAAGAAAATGAGTTAGTTATTACCTCAGATACGATTGTGTGGATTGATAATAAGCAACTTGGCAAACCTAAAGATAAGAGTGAAGCTATAGAAATGCTAAAAAGATTGTCTGGAAAAAGCCATGAAGTGATTACAGCAGTTACGCTAATGAGCAAAGCCAAGACACATAGTTTTTATGAAACAACTAAAGTGTTTTTTAAAGAATTGGCACAAGAAGAAATAGAATACTACATAGATAATTACCAACCTTACGACAAGGCTGGATCTTACGGAATTCAGGAATGGATTGGCTTTGTGGGAATAAGTAAAATTGAAGGAGATTATTTTAATGTAGTCGGATTGCCACTTTTTAGATTGAACGAAGAGTTGGCAAAATTTTAACCATTTTTTGAAGGAATCGTAGACATTGCTTTTTCTGCAATAGCTGTAATGGACAAGGAAGGATTTACCCCAGGATTTGCCGAAATCATAGAACCGTCAATTATCATCATGTTGTCATACCCAAAGACTTGATTGTTTTTGTCAATTACTCCTTCGTTTCTCGTTTCTCCCATTACTGCTCCCCCCAAAATGTGTGCAGTAGAAGGAATTCCTGCTAAAGTTTCAATAGCAAAAGAAGTGCTTACTCCATTAATTGCTTTGCTGTAAGAATCTACTAATTTTTTAGATTCGGGAATGAAAGGAGAAGGTTTTTTACCCGAACTCATGCTAGAGTTCATACCTCCAAACCTGTTTCTTTTAAATTTAAGGGTGCTGTCTAGTGTCTGCATGAATAATAGAACAACCGTTTTTTTTGACCAATGATTCAAGACATAAATTCTAAAGTACTTTATGGGAGAGGTAATTATTTTTCCAAATATTTTAAGGATTCTAACTATAAAGTTATTGCCAGTTACATAAGGAAAGTGAACTAGTTTCCAGGCACTTGATCCTTCGCCATACCTGCAAATTTCCAAATGGCTGTTGTCGTCTGTGTTCAAAATACTTCCTATTGCTACTCCTTTCGAAAAGTTTTTGTCTTTTTCAAGACTAGAAACACTCACTAAAGTTTCATTATTGGTTCTTATTTCTTCGCCTAGTTTATGAGAAATATTAGGAAGTGATTTTTCCTTCAATTTCAATAATAACTTAATTGTTCCTAGAACTCCACCAGAAAAAATAACTCCTTTTGTTGTGATTGTTTTTCTTTTTTTGAAAAACTTGGTACTTGATTTTAGATGTACTTTGTAACCATTTTTTGATTCTAGCGGCTTTACATCAATCACTTCATTTTCTGCTAATATTATCGCTCCAAGTTGCTGAGCCAAATATAAATAGTTCTTATCTAGTGTGTTTTTAGAGTTATTTCTGCATCCCGTCATACAGGCTCCACAAAAATTACAGCCAGTTCTATCGGGACCTTTACCTTCAAAATAAGGATCTTTTTTAGTTACGTTTTCTTCTCCAAAATAAACTGCTACGTTCGTAGTTTCAAATTTATCTTCAATCTCCATCTCTTGTGAAACCTTTTTTAATCCTTCGTCTCCGGCAAATAGTTTTGGGTTTTTTACTGCTCCCAACATCCTAAGTGCTTCTTTGTAATGAGGTTTTAACTCGGTTTCCCAATCGTTTAAATCTTTCCAACTTCCAGTTTTAAAAAAAGTTGATTTTGGAATAGGTAATGTATTTGCATAAACCAAAGAACCCCCTCCAACACCAGTTCCAGAAATTATTCCAACATGTTTAAAAATGGTTACTTTCATTATGCCAAAAAACTTAAGTTTGGGCATCCAAAGCCATTTTCTTAAGTTCCAATTTGTTTTAGGAAAATCCTTAGATTTATACCATTTTCCTTTCTCTATGACCAAAACTTTATATCCTTTTTGCGATAAACGCAAAGCACTAACAGAACCTCCAAATCCACTACCAATAATTATATAATCGTATTCCATTTGTGCTGTAATATTTATTTAAATATAGTAATTTCTAAAATACCTTACGCAGCATAGAATTAGTTTTTTAATTTCAAATTTTAGTTCGCAGGCATTAGATGGTTTTTTATTTAATTAAATGTAAAGTGATGTTTACGGAATGTAAATAGGGAAATAGATATCCTTAAAACACAAAACAAAATTTTAGTACGTTAGTATAAAAAGTAATACCTTACAGATATGAATTCAAAAGAAGAAATAATAAAAAATTGGTTGCCTAGGTACACGGGAATCCAATTAGAGGAATTTGGTGAATATATTTTACTTACAAATTTCAAAAACTACGTCAATCTCTTTGCAGAAATGACAGGAGCCGAAATAAAAGGAACTACCAGTGCAATGCCAAATTCTACAGCAAATGGAATAACCATAATAAATTTTGGGATGGGAAGTGCAAATGCAGCTACCATCATGGATTTGTTGGGAGCAATTTCGCCCAAAGCAGTTTTATTTCTTGGTAAATGTGGTGGGCTTAAAAAGAAAAACAAATTGGGTGATATCATTTTGCCCATTGCTGCCATAAGAGGAGAGGGAGCATCAGATGATTATTTTCCACCAGAAGTACCCGCTTTACCTTCGTTTAATTTACAAAGAGCGGCCTCACACGTTACTCGTGAAGCCGGTTTGGATTATTGGACAGGAACAGTGTATACTACAAATAGGAGAGTGTGGGAACACGACAATGATTTTAAAGAATACTTAAGAGAAATTAGAGCCATGGCAATTGATATGGAAACTGCAACTGTATTTAGTGTAGGTTTTGCCAATCATATTCCTTGTGGTGCTTTGTTGTTGGTTTCGGATCAGCCAATGACACCAGATGGTGTAAAAACAGATAAAAGCGATACGGCTGTTACAGCTAATTTTGTAAAAAAACACATGGAAATAGGAATTGATACTTTGATGGAGTTACAGAAAAAAGGAAATTCTGTGCGTCATTTACGATTTGATTAAAATTTTCTAACCTAATAATTAATTTTTAATTTTCAAATGTATTAAGTTTGCGAACTAATTTTAAAAAAGTAATATGCCTAAGATTTCTGACAAAGCGATTCAAATGCCTGAATCACCTATTCGTAAGTTGGTTCCATTTGCAGAAGGAGCAAAAGAGAGAGGAGTCAATGTATTTCATTTAAATATTGGTCAGCCCGATATTAAAACACCAGAAGTGGTGATGGAAGCGTTAAGTAAAATTGACCGTACCGTAATTGAATACAGTCATTCTGCTGGATACGAATCTTACAGAAAAAAACTGGCTAAGTATTACCAAGGAATAGGATTGGATGTGAATTCAGAGGATATTTTAATTACAACTGGAGGGTCAGAAGCCTTAATGTTTAGTATGCAAGTTTGTCTTAACCCAGAAGATGAAGTCATTATTCCTGAACCTTTTTATGCTAATTACAATGGTTTTGCCAAATCATCCGGAGTGAATGTAGTTCCTGTAACTTCAAAAATAGAAGATGGTTTTGCTTTGCCTTCAATGGTTGAATTTGAAAAATTGATTACCGAAAG
Organism: uncultured Flavobacteriales bacterium; assembly: GCA_905182785.1. Classification (GTDB taxonomy): domain Bacteria; phylum Bacteroidota; class Bacteroidia; order Flavobacteriales_D; family CAJJDF01; genus CAJJDF01. The sequence goes on along the minus strand of CAJJDF010000035.1, from coordinate 11,370 downwards.
AACCAAAGCAATTGTTATTTGTAATCCTGCAAACCCAACTGGGTATGTATATTCCAAAGAAGAATTACAAGTGCTAAGAGATTTGGTAAAGAAATACGATTTATTTTTGTTTGCGGATGAAGTTTACAGAGAGTTTTGTTACGAAGGTTCTCCATTTTCTGTATTGAGTTTAAAAGGCATAGAACAAAATGTGGTAATGATAGATTCTGTATCGAAAAGATACAGCATGTGTGGAGCAAGAATTGGAGCAATTGTTTCTAAAAATCAAGATTTAATTAAAAATGCATTAAAATTTGGACAAGCAAGATTAAGCCCGCCAACCTTGGGTCAAATTGCAGGAGAAGCTGCTTTGGATACCCCTCAATCTTATTTTGATGAAGTACAAGTAGAATACCAAAAAAGAAGAGATGTTGTGGTGGCTAGATTAAATAATATAGAAGGAGTTATTTGTCCTATGCCAAAAGGAGCTTTTTATGCCATAGCGCAATTGCCTGTAGATGATGCAGAGAAATTTTGCCAATGGTTACTAGAAGAGTTTTCTCACGAAGGAAGTACGGTTATGTTTGCACCCGCAGCAGGTTTTTATTCATCTCCAAACATGGGAATGAAAGAAATAAGAATTGCTTATGTACTAAATGAAGTGGACTTGAATAAAGCAATGGATTGCTTGGAAGTTGCTTTGAAAGAATATAATAAATAAGAGTTAGATTTATCAAAGTTTAAAAGCCATATTGAAAAGTATGGCTTTTTTTTGTTTTGTAAGAATTGTATTCGAATTCCGTTATAAAAAATAAAACAAACCTATGATAGAGAAATTAACAGCATTTTTTAAAAGACCAGCTTCAGAAACTAAAAACGAATCACCAGATGCAGTTTGTCCCAACTGTTGGGGAAGTCAAGAGTACGATTCGGTAATAAGAGAATTGTACCAAGACAACCAAATAGATGTGAATAACGGACAAGCCAATCTTAATTTTATCCAAAATGTGGTAGTGAATAAAATTGAAGGAATAAAATTGAAAAAAGGAAATTCTGGATTAGTATGTCCTTCTTGTAAAGTAACTTATTAAGTTATAATTTCCATTTTTTTAGCTGAGGTATAGCGTGGTGAGCTGTCATATCAAATTGTACGGGAACAACAGAAACAAAACCATTTTTAATAGCAGACATATCGGTATCGTCTGCACCTTCTTGGTCTTTAAATTCGCCAGTAAGCCAATAATATTTTTTACCAAGAGGATCTTTTCTCTCATCAAACCTATCTTCCCAAAAAGCCATAGCTTGTCGGCAAATTTTTACTCCTTTTAGGGCTTTTAGGGGCAGTTTAGGAACATTCACATTAAGACAAGTAGAAATAGGAAAATCATTGGACAAAGCTTTTTTCATTATGAGTTTTGCAAAATGTTTTGTGGGCTCAAAATCTGCATCATGGTCAAAATCATCCAGAGAAAAACCAATAGAAGGAATGTTCTCCATGGCACCCTCCACAGCAGCCGACATTGTTCCCGAATAAATAACATTGGTAGCCGCATTGGAACCGTGATTTATTCCAGATACAATCAAATCGGGTTTTCTTTTTAGGATATGAAAAATCCCGACTTTCACACAATCTACTGGAGTTCCAGAACAGGTAAAAGCTTTTATTTCTCCAAACACCTCGCTTTTATCAATTCTTATGGGATTATTTACTGTAATTGCGTGTCCCATTCCCGATTGTGGGCTATCTGGAGCAATTACTACAACCTCACCCAATTGGGAAGCGACTTCTACCAAGGCTTTTACTCCAGGAGCCGTTATCCCATCATCATTGGTTACTAATATTAGAGGCTTTTTCATACTGTTGAAATATTGTTTGTTAATAATCGTTAAGAGCTATTCAATATCACCTAACTATTTTTACTTTTATAAAAATCAAGAAATAAATTCAAAATAACCTTATGAAACACTTAAAACTTTCGTTAATTTTTCTTTTAGCCCTTGCGCAATTTTCATTTTCACAAACAGAAATTATATCTCGAGTAAAGGAAGCTACTTTGTTTTCTAACAAAGCACAAATAAATAGAGTAGAATCCGTAAAATTAATACAAGGCGATAATTTAGTTCAGTTTACTGGATTAGAGTCTAGTATAGATAATAATTCGGTACAAATTTCAGGAACTAATGGAATTACAATTATTGCCAATTATTTTCAAATGACCAACACCAAAAAAGAGTCTCAATCTTTTGCAATAAGAAAATTATTGGATAGTCTAGATTTTTTGAAAAGAGAAGAGCAGTTGGGAAGATTGAATGTTCAGAATTTGAATGCAGAGAAAAACATGATTTTGTACAACAAAAGTGCAAATGGAGTAAATAGCGGCTTCAATTTGGATAACATGCTCGATATGGCTGAATTTTACAGAAATAACCTAGGAAAAATTGATTCCTTGGTGTATGATGAAAACATTAGAGTAACTGAATTGAGAGAGCAATCTAGAAAAATTAATGTAACGCTAAAAGAATTAGGGTATAAAAACAGAGCTAACTCTTTGTTTGTAACAGTTTTTTCTGAAAAAGCTCAAACAGTTTATTTAAAATTAATTTATATGGTTAACAACATTGGTTGGACTCCGTTCTACGAAATTAAATCGGAGGGAATAGGAAGCAAAGTAAATGCGATTTGCAAAGCATCTATTCACCAAAACTCACAAGTAGATTGGAACCAGGTTCAGTTAACTTTATCTACAAGTAACCCTATGAATTATGGAGTTTTACCAATAATTCATCCGTGGGTGTTGAGGTTCCAAAGTGATGCCAAAAAGTTTAAATCATTGTCCTACAATCAAGGTTCAATTTCTAATCGCCAATTGAATAGCGCTTACGCACCAGAACAAGAAAAAAGGTATGACTCAAAATCGGGAGCGAGTTATACAACAGCTACTGACAACATGGTGAATCGTGAGTTTAATATCTCTAAACCTTATTCTATAAAAGGTGCAGATGGTAAAGCTGTAGTAACTTTAGAAGATTACAATTTTGATGTAGATTACGTTTATTATGCTGCTCCAAAATACAGTTGTGATGTATTTTTAATTGCTCACATTGACGATTGGGAACAATATAACTTGTTGCCAGGAGCTGCCAATTTATTTTTAGAAGGAACTTTTGTAGGAACAACAATGATAAACCCAAATGCAATTTCTGATACCATGAGTTTAGTTCTTGGTAAAGACAAGAGAATTGTAGCAAAAAGAGAAAAGATAAAAGATCTAGCTAGAAATTCAATTTTGGGAGGTAATAAGAAAGTAGAAATGGGAATCCAGATTACTGTTAAGAACAACAAATCAAAAGACATTGAAATCATTGTAGAAGATCAAGTTCCTACAACAAGTAACGAGAAAATTGAGATTATAATTAAAGATATTTCAGGTGCAAAGAAAAAAGATACAACCGGACAATTAACTTGGAAATATACGCTTAAAGCTGGTGAAACTAAAATTCATAAAATAAAATATGAAGTGAAGCACCCTAAGAATAAACCTTTATCTAATTTTTAACAAACTTGAAAGTAGCGGAATTAAATCTGCCGAACTATCAGGCAAAGATTCAAAAGAAAGAAGGGAATTATTTCATTTATGATGAAATACGGAAAGGATATTTTGTACTCACCCCAGAAGAGTGGGTGAGGCAAAATTTCATTCATTTTTTAATTAATCATCATAGTTACTCTAAGAATTATTTTAAAGTTGAAAAACAATTCAAAGTAAACGAAAGGGTAAAAAGATTTGACGTTTTAATTTATGATAAAAATGCGGCACCATTTTTATTGATAGAATGCAAAGCTCCTGAAGTGAAAATTTCGCAAGCTACATTTGCACAAATTGCAACTTATAATATGGAATTAAAAGTCCCTTATTTAATAGTAACGAATGGACTTACTCATTTTATTTGTGAAATAGATTTTGAGAATAAAACCTACAATTATTTACAAGAGATCCCAGTTTTCAAGTAATAATGCTTTGTTATTCAGCAACTATAGAGAAATAGAGTTTTAATTATTTCACCAAGTTTACGTGACCAAATAGTTCTGTTTTAGAAGTATTTACATCTGAATATACAATTCGCCAAACGTATGTGTCAATTTTGCAAATCTCACCTTTATGAGAGCCATCCCAACCTTTGTTTATGTCTTTTGATTCATACAAAATTTCACCCCATCTATTAAATATCATGATTTCGAATTGAATAATGTCTTCAGCATTAATTATAAAAACATCATTTAATTCATCTCCATTAGGACTAAAAGTATTAGGTATGTACAAACTACCGTCCAGTGAAATCGTTACAGAATCTGTGACAGAACAACCATAAGCATCCAATAAATTTGCGATATAAGTTGTCGTGTTACTGGGTTGTGCTGAGGTAGATTTATTTATTGTGCTCGCCAATGTTAAATGAGGATTCCAAGAAAAAGTACCTGCAGATGAAATTGCATTTAAAAATGCTGTTTGACCATAATTTATTACTTGGTTTTTTCCAGCATCAAGGGTAGGTATTGGAGAAAAGCTAATTGATGTAAAAGCAGTATCTGTACATCCAATAGCATCAGTCACAATGACTCTAAAAACTGTTGGAATAAGAGGGTTTACTTCCGTAGTGTCATTTGTGGGTTGAGTTACATAGGTGATTGGAGACCAAGAATAAGAAATACCTCCGGATGCCCAAATCACAACAGATTTATTAAAACAAATTGTGTCATCAGGTGAAGAAAATGCTTGAGGAACCACAACTATAACCGTAACACTATCAATCAATGTTGCACATTGATTTGTAAAACCTACGTAATATGTAGTTGTATTTGCCGGATTTGCTGTAACTGTTGTTCCCGTATTTGTAGAAAGTGAAATACTTGGTGTCCATAAATAAGAATCTGCCCCAGAGGCATTAAGAATAATTTGGTCTCCATAACAAATAGAGTCATCATCTGAAAGAACTGGATTTGGAATGTCTATTACTGTAATTAAAACAGAATCAATCGCATTACATCCTTCTGGCGTCAAAATATTTACATAATAATTTGTGGTTGCAGTTGGAAAAATTGAAGGTGTAGAAGAAGTAGAATTTAAAACCGTAGCAGAAGGACTCCAACTATAAGTGCCACCACCCGAAGCAAATAATAGAACTGTATCACCCGAGCATATTGTTGTGTCGTTACTTGTTTTGGTAACTATAGAATTGAAAGTGACATTTATATAATTTGTATCTATCCCGCAAATATTTGACACAATAACTCTGTAGGTTGTAGGTCCAGTTGGTGTAGCAATAGGATTTGCAATGGTATCGTTACTCAAAGTAGCAGAAGGGCTCCATAAATAAGATGTTCCTCCGGTTGCAAATAGTTGCACTGAAGTATTTGGACAAATTGCAGTATCTGGTGTAGTCAAAGCTGCTGCAGGGTCAAATACATTAATTATTATAGTAGATGAATCAGGCTTTATACAGCCTGTAGAATCATAAACTAATAAAGTTGCAGTATAGGTTCCGGCCGCTCCGTAAAAATGAGTGGGAGCATAAGCTGTACTTGTATTTCCGTCACCAAAGTCCCATAAATAAGCATTACCATTGGTGCTGTTATTACTAAAGAAAGCAGCATTTGGGTAGCAAATCACTACAGTTGGAATACTTGCAATTGCTTGTATTTCATTAATATTAAATTTAAAAACGGCAAGGTTACAATTTGAACTTCCATTTGTTGTAGAATAAGAACCTGTAGTAGAAGGGAAATTACTATTTCCTCCACACCCAGCACAAACTGCTTGGTAAACATTCCCTTTTTTATCAAATCTACTCGTTCCCCCATCTACATGTTCAGCTGCAGATGTACCACCAAAAAAAGTTGCGTAATTAAGAGCAACTGCATTTTGTTCCAATACCATCAAATAGAAATCACTACCATCAGTTGTAGGTTGATAAGCAGCAGAAGTACCCGTAGAAACTGGCATTCCAGAAGTTGATCCAATCCCATTTACAGTTCCTCCCCAACCACTCATATAAATCAATCCACAATCATTCACTAAAAATGCTGAAGGAGAAATATTTATAGTTGTACTGGAAGAACCAAAAATTGTACTGAATTCAAGAGTTGCAAGATTGTTACTGTACTTTTGAATAAATTGATGACTTCCAAGATTGGAATATTTTCCTGTTGTTACTGGCATAGTTCCTAAAGACTGTCCATAAGTATATACAGAGTCTGAAATATCTAATTGCACAAAAAAGCACTGGTCATACAAATTTGTTCCTATATACCTTGAGTTAAGTAAATTATTTGTGGGGCTATATTTAGTTAAAAATCCATCCACACCTCCAGAATTAGTGTTTTGTGCGGAATCGATATTTGTACTTTTTGTTCCTCCAGCTATAAATGTATTTCCTGCTGCATCTTGTTGAATTCCATAAGCCGCATCATCACTTAGTCCTCCAAAATGTGTACTCCATAATAATGTAGTAAGTGTAGGATTAAATTTAAACACAACAGCATCAGATCCCCCGCCTTGATTTCCCATACCCCCTACAACAGGAAAATTAGTAGAATTTGTTGCAGTCGCTATGTAGCAATTGTTTAAATTGTCAACAATAATTTCTCCTCTAAATTCGTCTCCGTAATTAAAAGCCATTCCAGCAGCAATATTAATGCCGTCATTTCCACTTCCTCCAATAAATGTAGAGCCAATCAAACCGGTTCCGCTAGCATTAAATTTCGTTATAAAAATATCACAGCCAGAACTGTAGCTAACTCCAGAGCCATTTGGATTAATGCTAGTTCCTCCACCAAAAGTATTGTCATAACAACCAGAAGTTCTAGGGTAGTTACTAGAGCCAGTTGTCCCAAAAACATACAATTCTCCCGCATCATTAGTTACTAAGCTATGTGGCGCTTCTCCCCCAGAACCACCAATATAAGTTGAGTAAAGTAAAACAGATCCATTTGCATTATACTTACTGATTGCAACATCTACGGTTGTTATAGATGTTGGTCCAGGATTATATGTTCTATCATAAGCTCCAATAGTAGTTGGATAACCAGTTCCGAAAATAATTCCAGCACCATAAGTTTGTCCCAAAGTATCGTATGTAGCTGTAAATCCAAAATTATCAGCAGTAGATCCTGAATAAGAACTAAAGATTAAGACGGGGTCAATAATTAGTTCTTTGGTTTTGTCATATCCATTTGGTAAACTAAATTTTAAAATATTTTTTTGCAATTTGAAATTACATTTTACTTTAATCTTTTCTCCATCTATAATTTGATAAGCATAGGGTTTATTCTCAATAATATCAGTTATTGTTGTTTTTACATACAACACCCCATTTTCAATATATAAATCATCCGCTCCTTTGTATTCTATTTCAATATTTTTGTAATTTCCTCCTGGGGAAACAATGAAATCATATTTCATGTTGGAATACGATTCATATATCTTGAAATCAATGTTGGAATAAACATTGGAATAGGTTACTTCATTAAAAACTCTCACTTCTGAAGCCCATTTGGATTTATCATTTCCAAGGAAATAATTTTCATAGTATGGTGATTTTCTTGTAGAAGAAATTAAAGGATTTTGGTTAGATCCTTTAAAATTAACTCTTAAAACATGTCCTTTTTTACTAGTTGGCTCTTTTATCGGTCTTTTTGATAGGTGAGACTCTCTTATAAATGTTTTGTCTTCAAAATGATAAGTTATCCCTTGATTCTCAAGAAACATAGCTCCATCATTTAATTCGGCTTTGAATTGTACCTTAGGATTCCATTGTCCTTTATTTTGTTTAAAAAAATAATGGTTGGAAGATTTTTCATTATTATTTTGAGAAAAAGTCAACAGACTCACATACAGACTCATAAGAGTAAGTAGGGATTTATATGTTAGACTTTTTATCATAAAAGTTATTTATATGTGATAAAAATACGTTTGGATACTTTAATAGATGCTATAAATAGCCAAAAAAAAGTAGTATTTTTATGCAATCTCTAAAAATACAAAAAATTTGATTGCCATCGAAAAGAATAAATCCATCAAGAAGTATACAACTTTTGGTGTACCCGTATTAACAAAATATTTTGCCCAATTTTCTGATTTAGAAGAATTGAAAAGTGTATTGAGTGATAAAAAATTAATGAAAGAAGAGCTATTAATTTTGGGTGGAGGAAGTAATCTATTATTTACCAAAAACTTTGAGGGTTTGGTATTGAAAAATAATATAAAAGGAATTTCTATAGAGGAAGAGAATGATAGCGAAGTTTTAATAAGATCAGGAGCTGGAGAAAACTGGCATGATTTTGTAATGTATTGTGTCGATAATGACTTTGCTGGAGTAGAAAATTTATCACTAATCCCTGGAAATGTTGGAGCTAGCCCTATGCAAAATATAGGTGCATATGGTGTAGAAATTAAAGATGTATTTCATAGTCTAGAAGCTATAGAAATAAAAACAGGAAAACTTAGAATATTCAATAAGGAAGAGTGTAATTTTGGTTATAGAGAAAGTGTATTTAAAAACAGTCAAAAAAACGAATTTATTATTACTTCTGTTGTTTTTAAATTATATAAAACACCAACCTTTAATGTCTCTTATGGAGCGATAGGGAGTGAGTTAAAGAAGATGAAAGTCGAAAACATTACTATTAAAGCCATAAGTGATGCAGTAATTAATATTAGACAAAGGAAATTACCTGATCCAAAAAAAATAGGAAACGCAGGAAGTTTTTTCAAAAACCCAGTAATTTCTGCAGAACAATTTGAAGATTTGAAGCTAAGGTTTCCACAAATGTCTTATTATAAATTACCTAGCGGAGAGATGAAAATTGCAGCAGGTTGGTTAATAGATTACCTGGGGTGGAAAGGGACAAGAAAGGGCGATTATGGAGTTCATAAAAACCAAGCTCTGGTTCTTGTCAATTATGGAGAAAGTGAGGGGAAAGATATTTATGATTTATCTTCATTAATAATGAAATCTGTATTAAAAAATTTCCAAATCACCTTAGAAAGAGAAGTGAATATTTTCTAGGTTAAGAAGAATTTTGAATCGTTCATGAAAAAAAAGCATAGTTTCATGAAGAAAACAATAAATAAGTAGAATAAGAGGTGTAAATAATCAATCGCATTTTATATATTTAGAAAAAAAACAAAACAATGAAAAAAATATTATTATTACTAACCTTAGTAAGTGTTTTTTCTTTCACTTCACAAGCGTCTCATGGAGTAGGAGGAGATACAAGATTTGTTCAGACAGGAGCTAATCAATTTACTGTTGTATTTAGATTTTTTAGATACTGTTCAGGAATTAGTGCTCCAGCAACTATAAACAATGCAAGAGTATTAGATAATGTAACTAATGCTTCAGTAACAACTTTTACTGCAAATAAAGATAGTACAGTAACTATTACTTTTGGAGATGAGTGCTATGTTCCGCCAGGTTTATGTGTAGAGGAGCATTATTATTCAGGTACAGTAACATTACCTAATAATCCAAACGGATACTATGTAACTTGGACAACTTGTTGTAGAAATGGTCCTTTAGTAAATGTTGCCAGTTCGGGTAATTTACTTTATGCACAGATTCCTGACCCAGCACTTGCTGGAGGAAATAGTAGTCCTGAATTTGTTCCGTATCCAAGAGATGGATATTTCTGTATTGGAAACGTAAAGCAAATTGATTTTTCTTGTAGTGATACAGATGGAGATAGTTTAAGGTATTCTTTGATTAATCCTTTTAATGCTACATCTGGAGGTGGTACAAGACCTTTTACTTTAACTGCATTCAATGCAGGGTTTAATATATTAAATATCCTTGGGCCAGGAAGTATGTGTACAATTAATCCAGCAACAGGATTTGTTACTGCAAGACCAGCACAATTAGGATTGTATGTAGTAGCCGTAAAATGTGAAGAGTTTAGAGGAGGAGTGAAAATTGGAGAAGTTGTAAGAGATATCCAATATTCTGCACTTAACTGTAACTATAATACATTGCCAAGTTTTGCAAATTTCCCGACATTACAAGCCTTTAACTTTGATGATCAAGGATGTTTTGATATCGTAGCAATTGATAATGATCCAGAAGATACATTCTATATCTCAGTAATTTCAAATGCTTATGCTTTTGGAGCAACAGCTTCATTAGGAACACCAAATGGATCAAATTATGACTATAGTTGGACTGATGCAGTTTCAGGAGCAATAGATACTGCAAACAATGTGAATGTTACTAAATTGAATGCTACAGATTTCCAAGGAGTTGGAAGAGTTGGTGTACGTTTTTGCTGGAATCTGGATAACTGTGAATTATTAACAGTAGATAGTTTTTATATTGAGGCATTAGGATTCTCAATTGGATGTGATGCATCTATTGATTCTGTAAAGAAGAGAATTTCTATACCTGTTTTAAGATCAGATTACGATTATAACGTTCCTAATGTATTTTCTCCAAATGGAGATGGAGTAAACGATTTATTTTTCCTAAAGAAAGATGCTTATGACAGATGTTATGATGCACTTAATATTAGAGTTTATAATAGATGGGGACAATTAGTATACGAATCTCAAGATGCTAAATTCGAATGGGATGGAAATGACGAAAGTGGAAATCCATTATCGGCTGGTTCTTATTTCGTAATCCTACAAGGTTACTACGGAGGAGAAGAAGTAACTCAGAATTTCCCTCTAACACTCTTTAGATAGAAAATAACACATAGTTTTATTAAGGCTCTCTGGAAACAGGGGGCCTTTTTTTTGTTCTTTTTTTTATGAAATGTATGTTTTTTTTCATCAAAATAATTTCATTTTCATTTTATAAAAAAAAATGAGTGTTTCGTGAACTTACTCACTTACAATGCTAATCAGAGCTTAATTTTAGGGTATAAATAATTAAAAAACCAATAAGCTATGAAAAAGTTAATTCTAATAATTCTGATTCTAGGAGGTGTAAATTTCTCAGTAAAATCATCACACGCAGTAGGAGGTGATATTCGATTTGTACAAACAGGAGCAAACAGTTATACTGTATCTATGCGATTGTTTAGGTATTGTACTGGGGCTGGTTTAGGTCCGTCATATACTATACAAGTTAGAGATCAAGTTACTTGCGCTAGTTCTTCAACTGTAACAGTAACAAGAATAAATCAATTCAACATTCCCTTTGGAGATGATTGCTATACTCCACCAGGATTATGTGTAGAACAACATGAATACACAGGAACAATAACCACCTTACCCAATAATCCAAATGGATACATTGCTACTTGGTCATTATGTTGTAGAAATGCAATTGATAACTTAACAGGAGGAAGTTTAGGCTTGTATACTAAGATTCCTGACCCAGCTTTGGCAGGAGGAA
>CAJJDF010000034.1 GCA_905182785.1 uncultured Flavobacteriales bacterium | reverse complement strand
TTAATGACAATTAATTTAACTATAAAGCCTGTAACTTCAGAAACAAGAACAATAAGTTCATGTTTCTCTTATACAGTTCCGGAAACAGGAAGTGTGTATAATACTAGCGGAACCTATACAGATGTATCTACAAATGCATTTGGTTGTTCTCATACAATTACAACTGTACTTACAATTAACATTGCAAATGCAGGAACGATTTCTGTATCTGGAATTACAATGACTTCATCTGCAACAGGTGTTTCTTACAAATGGGTAGATTGTGATAACAACTATTCTTTCTTATTGAAAGATACTTTGCAATCATATACACCACCAAGAAATGGAAATTATTCATGTTGGATTACTACTCTAGCAGGATGTAGTGATACTACAGCTCCATGTGTATCTATTGAGAGTGTAAGTTTAGAAGAGTATGTTGTTACTTCAAGTGACATTAGTATCTTCCCTAACCCAGCAAATGATTTTGTTACAATTGATATCTTAAATCAAAATGATGACGAAGATGTTGAAATAAGATTATTTGATACTAAAGGAAAATTAGTTTATTCTAGAAACGTAAGTAGTAAGAATAACAAAGTTACTTTTGATGTATCTAAATTAGCAGAAGGAGTTTATACAGTAACAGTATTTAATGAGTTCTTCTCAACTTCTAAAAAAGTGATTGTAGTTAAATAACTTTAACCCTAACTTAATATTAAAGCCTCTTGTTTACACAAGGGGCTTTTTTTGTTAATAATAATTTATACTGTTTAGATAATATATCATTGTTTCTGTACTACTTTTATTTAAAATAAAAAAACAATGAAAAATTATACAATAAAATTATTTGCATTAATGCTTTTTGGATTTGGAATAAATTCATTTTCAGCAACAATTACAGAGAACTTTGATTCTTTTTCTGGTAGTGGTTATACTAACCATGTTTATATTGGTTGGAATATTATAGATGGATTAGCTGAGTCAGCATCTAAAGCATATTTAGGTTCTGGTAAAGCAGTTAGACTAGATGATGATAATAATGCAGCTTTACAAAGCCCATCAAAAACTGGAGGTGTTGGAACAGTAAGTTTCTGGTATAGAACTTGGGATGGTTCACCAGCTATCTCTAAAGTATATTTAGAAATTTCAGACGATAGTTTAACATGGGTTCGTATAGATTCTATCATTTCATTAACAAATACCGCTTATACAAATTACACAAAAGTTGTTAATTCTGCTACAGCTAAATTTGTTCAGGTAGTATCTTCAGGAGAAGAAAGATTTATTTTAGATGAATTTAGTATAACTGATAATTCAATTGGTTGTACAGGATTTTTTAAAGATTCAATTTCAACAACTATCTGCTCGTTTGATTCTGTAGATTTTAGAGGTACATTTTATAGTGCTGCCGGAATTTATAAAGACACAATATTATCAACTTGTGATACAATTTTTATATTGAATTTAATGACAACAACATTAACTTCATATAATTCATTCGATACTATTTGTTCTTTGGATGATAGTTTATTATTTAACGGTATTTATTTAAAGACTGCAGGAATATATTACGATACTATTTCTAGAATAGATGATTGCGATAGTGTGGTGAATCTTAATTTATTTGTCAAGTATTGTCCTATAGCTTGTACAGAATTATTTATATCTGAATACATAGAAGGTTCAAGTAATAATAAAGCATTAGAATTTTATAATCCAAGCTCATTAACTATTGACCTTACCCAATATAAGATTGTAATTTTTAGATCTTCAAATGATACAATCTCTCTTACAGGAAGTGTTGCTTCTGGAGGTGTTCATGTATTATCAAATCCTTCAGCTGCTTTAATAGGTATTATAACTGATTCTGATGCAACAGCTCCAATTTACTTTAATGGAGATGATAGAATCGAATTATTAAAAGGAAATGTAGTAATTGATAGATTTGGAAACGTAGATGTAACTGGTAATTTTGCAAAAGATTTTACTTTTCATAGAATAAGTAGTATTCAGAATGGAAATACAACTTTTAATGTAGTTGATTGGGTTATTTTACCACAAGACACTGATTCACTTATAGGTTCTCATTCGAGTTCTTGTAGTATGTGTACCCTTACAAGAGATACTGTTGCATCTTCAGTTTGTAATGGAGATAGTGCTACAAATGGTGTTAATTATTATTCAACAACAGGATTTCATTCAGATACTCTAGTTTCTGTAGCAACAGGTTGTGATAGTATTCGTGTATTAGACTTAACAATTAACTTAATTGTAATAGATACAACTCAAGATACAATTTGTCAAGGAGCAAGTATACTATTTGGAACTCAAACCTTAATAATGAGTGGAACTTATTACGATACGGCACAAACGACATTAGGGTGTGACAGTATTACAGTAATGGAATTATTAGTAAATGATTTCATCAGAGATACAGTAGCTGATACAATTTGCCAAGGAGCAAGTATACTATTTGGAACTCAAACCTTAACAATGAGTGGAACTTATCCTGATACTTCACAAACAGCAATGGGATGTGATTCAATAACAGTAATGCAGTTATTAGTGAATGTTGCACCACGAGATACAATAATCAATTCAATTTGTTCAGGAGATACAATGGTATTTAATTCTAAAAATCTCACTGTTGCAGGATTTTATTCTGATACAACTCAATTACTATCAGGTTGTGATTCAATTACGACTATAGATTTAAGATTTATTTTAATTGTAAGAACAGATAACATTAAATTATGTCCAGGTTTATCCTATACTGTTGATACCAATTTATACACAACGACTGGTACCTACACAGATGTATTTACTTCAGCTAGTGGTTGTGACAGTACAGTCATTACAAACCTTTCATACTTCCCAAATTCAATAGGGAATAGAGGTTATTTATTCTGTGAAGGTGATAGTGTGTTAGTTCTAGGTAATTGGTATTTTACAAACTCAACAGTTCGTGATACAATAAATGCAGGAGCTGCAAATGGATGTGATAGTATAACAGTTCATACAATTACTACAAAAACAGTTTCACCAGCTTTAAACCTTGGACCAGATGTTGTTCTTTGTGCAACAAGTGGAGTGACAATATTTGCTTCATCAGCATATGACTCTTATGCTTGGAGTAATGGAGGAACAACTAATACATTAACAGTATCTGGGGCAATATCTGGAGTAGGTAGTACTGATTATATACTTAATGTGACTCAAGCTTCATCAGGTTGTTCTGCTACTGACACAGTAAATATCACATTCTTATCATGTGTTGGATTGGAAGAAAATGATATTGATTTAAACGTTAATTTATATCCAAACCCAGCTACTGAATTTGTTACTATAGATATATACAACAAATTTAATACAGGTAATATGAAATTTGAAATTGTTAATTCAATAGGACAAATTGTTTCTGAAAAAACAATACCAAATAAGAAGGAGAAAGTGATTATTGATGTTACTAATTTCACTAAAGGTCTGTACTTTGTAAGAATTTCATCTGACAAAATGTATATGACTAAAAAGTTGTTGATTCAGAGATAATTTGAATTAGAAAAGTTAGATTTAAAATCCTCTCATTAATGAGAGGATTTTTTTGTGTTAACCTGAATTTTTTAGTCTTTTATTTATTAGTGAATAATTTCCTAGAAAGAACAACTATAAAATTTAGTACTTATTTATTCTTACATACTTTTGATCTGTAATTAAATAAGGAAAATTAGAAACAGAAACTCTATAAATAAATCGCCATTAATTATGAGTTTATTTACCTCTTCTAAATAATCATGGATTCCATTTTTTATCGAGATAAACTAGATCAATTACGACTCTTCTCAAATCCTAATTTAGAATTATCATACAATCATTACAATAAGTCTTCGTCTACAAAATTTGGGAGAGTAACTTTCAACTCTGGGTTAATTTTCATTGCTTCTTTTATGGCAAAAATAGCACCTTCGTTTCTAGCCCAACTTCTTCTAGCAATTCCATTATTTACATCCCAATGCAACATAGATTTTAATCTTCTATCTGCATCTTGTGATCCATCTATTAACATACCAAAACCTCCATTAGTTACTTCGCCCCAGCCAACACCTCCACCATTGTGAATGGAAACCCAAGTTGCTCCTCTAAACGAATCTCCAATTACATTTTGTATTGCCATATCTGCAGTGAATTGAGATCCATCATAAATGTTTGAAGTTTCTCTGTAAGGAGAATCAGTCCCCGAAACATCATGGTGATCTCTACCTAAGACAACAGGTCCAATTTCATTATTTGCAATTGCATTATTAAATGCTTCTGCAATTTTCATTCTTCCCACTGCGTCTGCATATAAAATCCTAGCTTGAGAACCAACAACCAGTTTATTCTCTTTAGCTCCTTTTATCCATTGAATATTATCCAACATTTGTTGTTTAATTTCAATAGGAGCATCTTTTGCTAATTTTTCTAAAACATCACAAGCTATTTCATCTGTCTTATCTAGGTCTTCCGATTTTCCTGAAGCACAAACCCATCTAAAAGGACCGAAACCAAAATCAAAACACATTGGACCCATTATATCTTGAACGTAAGAGGAATATTTAAAATCTATTCCATCTTCTGCCATAATATCTGCACCTGCTCTAGAAGCTTCTAATAAGAATGCATTTCCATAATCAAAAAAGTAGGTTCCTTTAGCAGTATGGAAATTAATAGCATTTGTATGCCTAACTAGTGTTTTTTGTATTTCAATTTTAAATTTTTCTGGCTCGTTGGCCATCATCTTATTAGATTCTTCATAAGTAAGTCCAATAGGGTAATATCCTCCAGCCCAAGGGTTATGTAAGCTTGTTTGGTCAGATCCTAAATCGATATAAATATTTTTTTCTTTAAATACTTCCCAAACTTCTACGATATTACCAACAAAAGCAATAGAAACGACTTCTTTTTTTTCTTTTGCAAGCTTAACTCTTTCTACCAATTCATATTTATCGCTAATCAAAATATCTACCCAACCTTGTGAGTGACGTTTTTCAGCAGCATGCTTATTCACTTCGACACAAACAGTTATACACCCAGCAATATTTCCAGCTTTGGGTTGAGCTCCGCTCATTCCTCCAAGTCCAGAAGTTAAAAACAACTTTCCTTCCAGGCCTTCTCCATTTTTCGAGATTTTTCTTCCAGCATTTAGTACTGTAATTGTTGTCCCATGCACAATTCCTTGTGGACCAATATACATGTAAGAACCTGCTGTCATTTGACCGTATTGAGTAACTCCCAAAGCATTAAATCTTTCCCAATCATCCGGTTTAGAGTAATTAGGAATCATCATCCCGTTTGTAACTACCACCCTTGGCGCTTCTCTGTGCGAAGGAAATAATCCCATTGGGTGACCAGAATACATGACAAGAGTCTGTTCATCATTCATTTCTGATAAGTACTGCATAGTAAGTAAATACTGAGCCCAGTTTTGAAATACACCTCCATTTCCTCCATAAGTAATTAGTTCGTGTGGATGTTGAGCAATAGTATGATCCAGGTTATTTTGAATCATTAACATAATAGAAGCAGCTTGTTTTGATTTTGTAGGGTATTCATCTATTGGACGAGCATACATTTTGTAATCAGGACGAAATCTATGCATATAAATTCTTCCATAAACTTCCAGTTCTTCTTTAAATTCTTTAATAAGAGTAGAGTGGAAGGACTTAGGAAAATACCTTAAAGCATTTTTAAGAGCCAGTTTTTTCTCTTCATCAGATAAGATGTCTTTTCTTTTTGGAGCATGACTTATAGAGGTGTCATATTCCTTTATTGAAGGTAATTCTGTTGGTATTCCTAAAGTAATTTCGTTTAGCATTTTTTTATCTTTGAATTGAATTACTCAAAGATAAAAAAAGGACCTTTTAAAAACTCACTTTATTACTTCTTTTCTTTATTACTTTCTGCTAATATTGGTAATAACTGGCTCAATTGTTTCGCGTCAAACTGTTTTATTAATATTTTTTTGTCTTTATCCAATAAATATCCAATTGGAGTAATAAAAATATCATAAGTATTTCTGTAATTAATACTATTTATTGTCGTTTTTCTTTCTCTTATAAATTTATTAGGGTTGTCTCTAATCCCTTGAAAATCTGAAACATTAATCCAATTTAAATCTTGCTCTATTATAAATTTTCTCCAACCCTCATTTTCAATAGAAGTTCCTACAGCATATACTTCAAAGTTAATGTCTGTATTTTTTTTTATGCTGTCATACAGTTTTTTATATTTAGGAATTTCTTTTTTACAATGTCCACAATCGTCATTCCAGAAAATCAATAAAGTGAAATCACTTTTCACTTTATCAAGAGCAATCCAATTTACTTCAGTAGAATCTGCAAGGATTAAATTTGGAGCAATTTTCCCAATTAATGTAGGTCTTAGCTTATCAACTTTTGTTTTTAATTTAGCTATTTGATCTTTCTGAATCCATTCGCTTTTTCCGTTAAGAATATAATTATCAGCTACATGTACATAGATTGCATCCATTCCCATTAATTTAGTTTTTGCATGAGAATATGCGAGAAACTCAATAGCAGATTTCATCATAAACCCATTTGGTTTCAATTTATTTAAGAATATATCAATATGCTTAATAACAGTATCAGGAATTTGAGGAATTACCTTCATAAAGTAATTATCCATTTGATTATAAAATAAGGCTGATTTTCCTAGCCTATCATCTGATAAATCTACATTATTCCAGTAGTTATTGATATAGTAATTCATTTTATAGGTATTACTATCTTTCATGTCTTTAGGTATCTTTGGTATATCAATTTGCACCGACATTTTAATTAATTTTCCAACTAACATATCAGATTTATCATTTGCTATTTTTTTCTGATAATCTAAAACTGATTGATCAATTTTTATTATTTCTTTTTCTAATTGAGTTACTAATTTCATGTTGTTAGAATCTTTAGCAATTCTTCTTTTTTCTATAATAGGAGTCTTTTTAGTTGTATTGGCTTTCAAAAAATTGATATACTCATAAAAAATTTTATTTTCATTTGATTTTTTAATTTTTAGATTAGAAACCAAATCAGGCATTTTAGTTTTCATTACAATATTTTTTTCATTCACCAAAATATCAAAGTTGCTAAATGGCTTTATAGTTGGAATAATAGAGTATACACCATGTGGCATATCAGTATTGGTAAACATAAAGCTTCCATCTGACTTAACTACAGCTGTGTCATAAACAAATAAATTTTTCCCAGTGTATGTTCCTAAAAAAGCAAGGGAGTCTTTTAATCCCTCTATTTTTACTGATATAGTATAAGTTTGTTGAGCAATTGAAGTAATCCCAACTAATGTTAATAGCAAACTAATTAAATATTTTTTCATCCTAGTGTTTTCTTTTTTCTTAAAACTGTGCAACATAATTACGATACAATGACCATTGAGTTGCTTATATAAACAATACAATAACTCCCATTCATAAAGCATGCCAAAATTACAAATTATTATATATAAAAAAACTAAATGTTTATTTTGGATTAAATAATATTTATCTATATTTGCAGACCGAAAAAATGGTGGTTGTAGCTCAGTTGGTTAGAGCACTGGTTTGTGGTACCGGGGGTCGCGGGTTCGAATCCCGTCATCCACCCTTAATTTTAAAAAGACTTTCTGAAAAGAAGGTCTTTTTTTTGCAAAAAAAATAAGACGCAAGCGTTCAATTAAATTTAAAACTGTAAATTGAAAAAAAATCTATTGGAATCAACAATGATGGAAATCTTCTATTAATATCTTTTCATAAAAGAAAGAATTGATGAATTATTTTTCTTAAACGAAATTTTAAGTAATATAGATTACTTTAGAAGGATTTAAAATACGAAATCGTCTATAATAGATAACAACATAAATTTAAATAAACATGAAAAAGATACTTATAATATTAGCAGCTTTAATGACAATGTCAACAATATCGGTTTCTCAGGAGACGAAGGAAGGTAAACCAAAACTTTCTGTTACAGAAAAGCAGGAATTGAAAAAAGATAAGAAAGAATTAAACTTAACAAAAGCACAAAAAGCCGATCTAAAAAAAATAAAAGCTGAAAAGAAAGCAACTGATTTTAAATCAATGTCTAAAAAGGATAGGAAAGTAGCCAAAAAGAAATTTAAAGCGCGAAAGAAGGCAGTTCTAACTCCAGAACAAAGAGTAAAGCAAAAAGCAATTAATAAAAAGAAAAAGGAATTTAAGAAGAACTAATTTTAAACAAATCGTTAATCTTCCTTGATTATACCTAATCAAGGAAGATTTTTTTTGTTAAATTTGAAGGAATCAAAAATCCATTTATTACTTGAAGCGAATTACAGTCAAAAAAGGAGAAATAATTCAAAGAAAAGGAGACTTGAATACAAAAAGATATTCTGTAAAGTCAGGATTATTGCGAAGTTATTCAATAGATGAAAAGGGAAAAGAACATATATTTTTATTTGCACCTGAAGACTGGATGATTGCAGACAGTAATTCATTTGGCGAACCAGCCGATTTATTTATTGACGCCTTAGAGGATTCTGAACTAATAGTGCTAGATAAGAGTGCTGGCTCTGTAAATCAAACAGATAAGCTTCTTAAAAGGTTGGCAGTTCTGCAAAAAAGAGTAATAATGTTAATGAGCTCTAACGCCATAGAACGTTACGAACACTTTGTAGAAACTTATCCAGATATTGTACAAAGGGTTCCTCAAAAAATGATTGCTTCCTATCTTGGAATTACACCAGAGGCTCTGAGCAAATTGAAAAAAGAAAGGTTTACGTCTAAATAATAGATCTTATTCTATGAAATAATAACTTTCACATTTTTCTGAATCCAATTGGTACATTCTTTAAAATCATCAAATATCATTGATATAGGTACTAAATCAGGAATAATACCTATTCTTTCCATCATTAATAGGGGCTGATTTGGAATATTAACCAAAGCAATTTTTATATTTTTTTTTGCTAAATCTACTAAAATATCTTCTAAAGCATACAACCCAGATTGGTCAATGTAATTCATTCTTTTAGCACGTATTACCACTAATGATGATGTTTCAGGAATTGATTTTGCTAATTCTTGAATATTACTAGTAGAACCAAAGAAAAGCGGCCCATTTATGTGTTTTATATAAACTTCTTCCTTTAATTCTTGAGGAAAATTAACTTTATCAGGGGAAGTGAGACAATTCCGGCGGTTAATCCACCAAATAAATCCCCTTTAAAATGTTTTAAATTGAATAATTTCTTCATATACTTTGAATGTACATTAATTTTTCTGCAAAAAAAAAGTGAATCCAATTTTGGATTCACTTTAAAACTAGTTTAGTGTTTTTTATTCATTTACCACTTTTTTTAGCATAGTAACATTTCCAATATATTCATGTAAATCTCCTGTATTACCATCTTTTGCCATTACCCTCCATACATAAACACCTTCTTGTAAGATTTCTCCAACATTGTTTAGTTTTCCATTCCAACTGTCTGCAGGATTAGTAGTAACAAATAATAATTCACCCCATCTATCAAAAATCATAAATTTAAAATCAGTAGGATCAATTTTCTCACCACTAACTCCAAATATATCATTAAGTCCATCTGCATTAGGAGTAAATGAGGTTGGTAAATACAAAGTGTATAGTCCTTCAATTATAATATTCTTTGAAATAGTATCTGCACATCCTTCTTGTGAGATAACAATTAATGTTACTGGATAAACGCCACTTGCATTATCAGGATATTTAATTGTTGGATTCTGAGTAGTTGAAGTTGTTGGAAAACCAGGAAGATTTATTCCAAAATCCCATAACCATTGATTTACAAAACTACTTGATAGATCATAAAATGAAATATTTGGATTCGAGATGTTTGTAGGCTGAGGATTTGCATCAAAAAATGCAACAGGTATATCATATACATCTATTAAATTAGTGTAAGTAGTATCAGATACACATCCATTAGGAGAAGTGATTTTCACATTCACACTATATAATCCATTGGTTGCATAAGTATGTATAATTGGATTTACGAGTGAAGTACTTGTAGTTCCATCTCCGAAATCCCATTCAATTGTACCTATAGTTGCAGGGTCAGTATTATTAGTAAAAGTAACTGTTACTGGTTCGCAACCATTTGAAGTATCTACTGAGATATCAATTACAGGGAAGTCTGTTTCAGATTCAACATATACATAAGCTGTGTCAGAACATCCTCCTGTAGTATCAGTTACAATTAATTGATAACTTGTACCAACACTTGGTTGAGCAGTTGTATTAGGTAAATTTGGTGTACCTAAACTAGCAGTAGGTGACCATGTGTAAGAATAATTATTTAATGAAGTACATAATATTTTAACATCATCTATTGCCCAATTATCTTGTCCTGAACCTCCATGACTTGGTTGATGCCATCTAAATATTGCATTTGTTATACCTGCAGGCATTAAGGAGGTAAATGATTGCCATCCAGTATTTACAATCCAACCTAAATAGTTATGGTTTCTAATAGTAATCCAAGAAGTTCCTCCATTTGTAGAGTATTGAAATAAAACAGGATCTGTATTTTCCACATTATCACAAGCAAACCCTGAAGCAGGATTACCTAAACGAATTGCATAGTCAATTTGTGTACAATTTGCTATTGATAGAGAAGAAGTTTGTACAACTCTTGTCCCACCTCCATTAAAGTTTAATGAATTTGGAGCAGAATTTGCACCACAACCAGTACCAATAGAACCTCCAGATATTAAATTTAAAAATGCAAAAGGACTAAGAGGGTTATCAAAATCATCTTCCAAATTACTTTGTGAAGCTGCTGTATCTACCCAAGACCTGAGATTAGCCATATCATTACAATGTACAGTGTCTTTATCAGTGAAAGCTTGAGCATCTGGTTTTACTCCATTAGAAACAAAAACACTAATTGTATCAATTTTTGTACAACCTTGAGCGTTAACTGCAGTAATTCTATAATTAAATAATCCTGATTGAGTTGGATTTAAGGTAGGATTAGGAATATTTGTTGCCGATAGCATTGAAGCTGGATACCAAGAGTAAGAATAAGTTCCAGGTGTAATAGGTGTAATGTTAAATTGAATAGGATCTAATTTACAACTGGCACCAGAAGACTGAGATAAGCTATATGTAAAGTTAGATGCAACAGTTACTGTTACAGTATCTTTATTTTTACATCCACCTGATAAATCACTCATAACTTCATAAGTTGTTGTTGCACTTGGTTTGGATTGGGCTGGATTACAAGTGTCACAATCAAAATTTGTCCCAACAATAATAGCTGGACCAGCAATACTTGTCCATGTAAACGTATTTCCTCCGCTAGCGAAAAGGCTCGTGCTATCTCCCAAACAAATAGTTACATCTGGAGAAACATAAGTACTCTTTATTACTTCGATAATAATACTAAATGAAGCTGTTGCAGGAATTGGACATACACCATCATCTACTGATAGACTTATTGCATTTATTGCAGGGGCATTTGTTGGAACAGTCCAACAAATTGTACCCACAATAGGATTTATTCCTGAATAAGATAAAGTAGCTCCGGGTAAAACAGAAGAAAGATTTGAACTCGAAAGAGAAAGGGTATCTAATGCATTTGAGTCAATAATAGAAAAATCGACACAAAATGTATCTCCTTCACAAACTTCTAATTTTTTAGGCCCAGCAATAACACCCTGCCCTACTAAATTAGTAAGAAAACTAGGAGTTGGGTCGGGAGCAATATTTGCAGCACAGTTATAAACAACAACCTGAATATCTCTCATTGTAGTTCCAACTAGTCTTCCTATAGAATCGTATTCTTCAACTTTTATAACAACCACAAAAGAACCTAGAGCATTAGGTAAAAAAGTTATTGTCCCAGTGGCACTATCCAAAAGAATTCCATTTATTGGATTTTGAGCAGTATATGGAGCAGTATAGGTAGAATTTGTACCTGCTGCTGTCATTCCAGGTATTAATGAATAAGCAAGACTATCACCATCTGGATCAAAAGCACCAAAGTTATAACTTGCTGGTGAACCAATACAAACATAAGGGTTTTGAACTCCAGTATATCTCACAGAATTATTACAAGTATCAGTTGCGCTATTCATAGTAGTTGCTAACCAAAGGTTACCAGCTGGCATATTTACAACCCCTCCAGCACCTCCATTTCTACAACAACCACCTGCTCCAAAAGTCCAAGTATTACATGGGGCAAGTGTTATTACAGCATTGTAAATGAACCTTCTTCTTCCTTGAAGTGTATTACCTGCTCCAACACACCTTGTATTTAAACTATCCTTAAAACAAACTTGTGACACATTTTTTGTAAGCGTACCAACTTGAGCTAAAGTAATTGTTGGGTTAGTTAAACCACAAGAATTAGATGTTGTCAATGTAACACTAGTTGGTGCTCCAGCTCCTCCACAATCAAATGTAAGTTCTGCCCAAAATCTATATTGGTTGTTTCCTAAACAATCGTAATAGATATTACCTCCTGCATAGTGAGAAGAGTAAGAATTTAATCCGATAAATAAAATAACCAATAGGGGTAATAGCTTCTTTTTCATAGTAATATAATATCTTTTTTTTCTTTTATAAAAAACGAACCAAGTAATTAAATGGTTGCTTATTTATTGATGTTAAAAATAACATTAATATTTGTTTTTATTAACAAATATCTTACTTAAAACCTCAAGCAAAATTTTAAATTAAAAAAAGATTAATTTTTCAGAAAAAGTAATGCTGTTAATTTGGATTATATTAGGCAAGTTGTATATTTGCAATGGCAAGTCTCATACGACCAGCTCCTACTAAATCCCCCAGATCGGGAACGGAGCAAGGGTAGGTGGTTGTAGCGGTGCGATATGAGTAGCTTGCCATTTTTTTTGAATAAATATTTTGTCTCATGATTTTTCAAAAATTCCTTATATTTTACTTGTTTTCTTTAACGGTTATTTCAATTTCTTGCACTCAATTAGTTGAAAAAAATATTGAAAAAGAACTGTACGCTAATGAATCATCTCTATTTAAAGAAATAGACTCTACAGATATCATTATTGATAAATTAGTAAAATCCTTGATTACAAATAGCAATGTAGAACAAAAATTAACTGAGTTTGGAAAGAATAATCCAGAAAATATAGTTGTAATGTTTACTAAATTTGGTAAACTTAAATTTACGTTATACAATAGCTCTCCCCTTCACAGAGCAAATTTTGTATTGTTGTCTAAAAGAAAGTTTTATGATAACACTTTGTTTTACAGAATAATAAATAATTTTATGATTCAAGGTGGAAATTCCGATAATTTTGAAATAAATTCAAAGATGAATGAAATAGGAACTTATTGGATTCCAAATGAAATATCTTCTTCAAGATTTCATAAAAAAGGAGCATTAGCCATGGCGGTTTCAACAGAAGAACAAAGATTTGGCAAAAAATCCAGTGCAATAAATTTTTATATAATAGAGGGTAGAAAAATGAACTCTTCTTATTTTAAATCAAAAGAAAAGGAAGGAAAAAAATTTACAAATAAACAGAAAGAAATATATACTAATAAAGGAGGTGCTCCACATTTAGATGGAGATTATACCGTTTTTGGAGAATTGATTTCTGGCTTTAGCACTTTGTCTAAAATTTCTAAATTGAAAACTGATAAATACGATTGGCCTGTGAAAGATTTTTATATTGATAGTATAAGAGCATATTAATTATTAATTTTAACTCATGGATGAAAAGTTTATAGATGTAGAAAAATTAATTGCGAGTAAAAATCCTAAACTTTTAAAACGTTTACCCAGCTTCATTATTAATTATTTAAAAAAAATTCTTCATCAAAAAGAGATTAATCAAATCTTATTAGAAAATAAAGAAGTGTTTGGAGCAGATTTTTGTATCGATATTATAAAAAGGTTTAACATTAATGTTGTGGCTCATGGCCTAAAAAATATACCTACTAATGAAGGAGTTATTTTCGTTTCTAACCATCCATTAGGAGGAATGGACGCAATGGCTATAGTGTCTAAAATCTCTCCAATTAGAGATGACATTAATTTCATTGTTAATGACTTACTTCTTAACTTAAAAAACCTAAAAGGAATGTTTGTTGGAGTAGACAAACACTCTAATAATGCAAAAGAATCGTTACAAAAAGTGAATGATTTATTTGCTTCGGATAAGGCAGTTTTTTTGTTTCCAGCAGGACTCGTGAGTAGGAAAAAAAAGGGGAAAGTGATTGATTTGGACTGGAAGAAAACATTTGTTACCAGAGCAAAAAAACACAATAAAAAAATTATTCCAGTTCATATTGATGGGGAGTTAACTAATTTCTTTTACCGTCTTTCAAGACTTCGAGAAATGGTTGGGATAAAAGCAAATATTGAAATGTTATATTTAGCAGATCAATTATTTAAACAAAAAAACAAAACAATGAACCTTTTTATTGGGGAGCCAATTTCTCCTGAAACTCTTGATAGCTCTAAAAATGATAAAGAATTAGCAAACTTCATAAAAGATTTATCTTATAATTTGCCCATTTAAATTGTAATAATTCTTATTTTCAACCATGAATTTAGATTATACCATTCCTAAAATTGAAAGAGAGTTAATAAAGAATGAACTTTCAAAAGATAAATTTGTAAGAAATACGAACAAAGGGAATAATGAAATTTATATAATAAATCATCATGATTCTCCAAATGTAATGTTGGAGGTAGGGAGATTAAGAGAAGTTACATTTGCTTCTTCAGGAGGAGGAACGGGTAATGAAGTTGATATTGACGTGTTGGATACTTGTGAATTAAACTATGACCAACTGATAGTTTGGTCGCCAGAAGATGAAGAAATTCTTGGAGGATATAGATTTTTTAATTGTTTTAAATTAAAAGGAGATTTATCCAAAATTGACATCTCTACAAAACATTACTTCAATTTATCCAAAGAATTTACAGACGATTACTTGCCTACCACTATTGAACTTGGAAGGTCATGGGTACAGCCAGATTACCAGCCTTCAGCAACAAATAGAAAAGGATTATTTACCTTAGATAATCTATGGGATGGATTGGGAGCACTTATTGTTTTAAATCCTAAAGTCCAGTATTTTTTTGGAAAAGTAACCATGTATACTCATTATAATAAAAACGCTAGGGATATTTTATTATCCTTTATGGATTATTATTTCCCTGATAAAGATAAGTTGGTAACTCCTATTTTTGCTTTGGGGATTACAACCAATACAGATGATTTTTTGTCCGAACTTGAAGGCCTAAATTACAAAGAAGGACACAAGTTTTTAGGTGTGAAATTAAAAGAATTAGAAGAAAGAATTCCTCCTTTAATTAATTCTTACATGAACTTATCTGATACTATGAAAACTTTTGGTACTGCATCTAACTCGGATTTTGGAGATGTAGAAGAAACAGGAATATTGGTTACTATTGCCGACATGCATGCTTCAAAAACAGAAAGACACATAGATACATTTCGTAAATAATTTATTCGATTATTATTCTAAAATTATCTTAATAAATTATAGATAATTTTAGAATAATAATTTATCAACAAAAGCCCTGAAAATATAGGGTTTTATTGTTGAAAAGTCCGTTTCTTTTCATTGTATTAAAGAGCCAAAATAGTTATATTTGTTCTTTATAGTTTAAAACACATAGAAACTCAATTATGAGCGAAGAAAATAAAGGAAATTACTCAGCAGATAATATACAAGCTCTAGAAGGAATGGAGCACGTGAGGTTAAGACCTTCCATGTATATTGGAGATGTAGGATTAAGAGGATTACACCATTTAGTATATGAAGTTGTAGATAACTCTATTGACGAAGCAATGGCTGGTTATTGTGATACTATTCATGTAATAATTAATGAAGATAACTCTGTATCGGTAGAGGATAATGGTAGGGGAATTCCTACAGGAATGCACAAAAAAGAAGGAGTTTCGGCTTTGGAAGTTGTAATGACTAAAATTGGTGCAGGAGGGAAGTTTGATAAAGATACTTACAAAGTGTCTGGAGGGCTTCATGGAGTTGGTGTTTCGTGTGTAAATGCATTGTCTAATCATTTGAAAGCAGAAGTTTTTAGAGATGGTAAATCATACATGCAAGAGTATGAAAAAGGAAAGCCGGTATATCCAGTAAAAGAAACAGGAACTTCTGATAAAATAGGAACAACAGTTACTTTTATTCCAGATGACACTATATTTAGTGAAAGAACATATAACTATGAAACTTTATCGACAAGATTAAGAGAGCTTTCTTTTCTTAACAAAGGACTTACCTTAACAATAGAAGATAAAAGAAATCTAGACGAAAAAGGAGAAACAATAAAAGAAACTTTTTTATCTAAGGATGGATTAAAAGAATTTGTTCAGTTTTTGGACTCATCTAGAGAACCAATAATAGGAGATGTAATTCACATTGAAGGTGAAAAAGGAGGTGTTCCTGTAGAAGTTGCTTTAATATACAATACATCTTACTCAGAGAATATTTTTTCTTACGTTAATAATATCAATACACACGAAGGAGGAACTCACTTATCTGGATTCAGAAGAGGATTAACAGGAACACTTAAAAAGTATGCTGAAGAATCTGGTTTATTAGATAAATTAAAATTTGAAATTGCTGGAGATGATTTCCGTGAAGGATTAACAGCTATTGTATCTGTAAAAGTAAGCGAGCCACAATTTGAAGGGCAAACAAAAACAAAATTAGGGAATAGAGAAGTAAATGCGCCTGTTAGTCAGGCTGTATCACAAATGTTGACAGATTATTTGGAAGAAAATCCAAATGATGCAAAAACGATTATCCAAAAAGTAATTCTTGCAGCAACCGCTCGTCATGCGGCACGTAAAGCAAGAGAAATGGTACAAAGAAAGACTGTAATGTCTGGAGGTGGATTACCAGGTAAACTTTCTGATTGTTCAGGTAAAGATCCAGCAGAGTGTGAATTGTACCTTGTAGAGGGAGATTCTGCAGGGGGAACAGCAAAGCAAGGAAGAGATAGGTTTTTTCAAGCTATTTTACCTTTGAGAGGAAAAATATTGAATGTAGAAAAAGCAATGCACCATAAAATATTTGAAAACGAAGAGATAAAAAACATGTATACTGCCCTCGGTGTTCGAATTGGAACAGAAGAGGATAGTAAGGCATTAAATATTGAGAAATTAAGGTATCACAAAATTGTTATTATGTGTGATGCGGATGTTGATGGTTCTCACATTGAAACCTTGATTTTGACTTTCTTTTTCCGTCACATGAGAGAATTGATAGAAAAAGGATATATATATATTGCAACTCCTCCTTTATATTTGGTTAAAAAAGGAAAAAAGTTTAAGTATGCATGGAATGACGAAGAAAGAGATACATACGTAGAAGAATTAAAAGGAGCTGGAACAGATTCTTCAGTTGGAATTCAAAGATATAAAGGACTTGGAGAGATGAATGCTTCTCAATTATGGGACACTACAATGAATCCTGAATTTAGAACATTACGTCAAATTACAATAGAAAATTTTATTGAAAGTGATAGAACATTTTCTATGTTAATGGGAGATGAAGTACCACCAAGAAGAGAATTTATTGAGCAAAATGCAAAATATGCAAATATTGACACATAATTCTTCGTTTTTTATTGCAGATTAAAAAGGAAGTTCTATATTTGCAATCTCATATGAAAACAGTGAGAAAAGTTCATTAAAATTATACAGTTTTTTAGCCCAAACGGGAAGTATTTATACTTTGGTTAAAAAATCACAATATAGCCTTCGGGGTGTAGCGTAGCCCGGTTATCGCGCCACGTTTGGGACGTGGAGGTCGCAGGTTCGAATCCTGCCACCCCGACAAATACTAAAGCCTTATAATCATAGATTGTAAGGCTTTTTTTGTTTTATATAGTTATGACAGTTGTATATAATTGTATAACGATTTTTTTAATAAACGTTATGAAGGTCAAACAACAAATTTCAGTAATAAATTTGAAAATGATAATTTGGGAAGGACCGTTTAGATACTTAGAGGAAAGCCCTTGATTTTGATTTTGGTTTTGGAAAAATAAGTTTCTAATTGATTAGAAGGACGTTTTTTGAAGAAAAAAAAATAAAAGAAAGAGGAGTAAAAGTGATATTTAAAAGGGATTGGTGAATTACATCTTCCTGCTCAGTAAAGTGAAGTTGAAAGCTTTTACCTAACATAATCAAAAAATAAGAGATTTATTAGTAGTCTTTTTTTTTGCAATATAGTTTCGTTTACAAAGATTATATTTTTAAATAAGTATACTCATATTTTTCAGTATCTGTAACGGTTGAAGTATAAGTTTTTTCTGCTTTAAAAATTACTTCGTCATTTTTAAGTCTATCAATTATCAATATTTCATCTGCATTAGCACCAGAATAAGTAGTTGTAACTCCAGAGCTAGTTATTGATGAAATGGATAAAATAATTGCTTCTTTGTTTTTTAATCCTAATTGCTTGCTTTTTTTTGTAAAAAACCAATTGCCTTTTTCTGTTCTACCATAGCCTTCTTCATTTATGATTCTTTCGTAAGTAAAGTCCTTTTTTATTGTAAATTTCACAGTATAGTCATAAGTATTACTTAGCGCTCCGTCCACAAATTCCTCTGCGGTGTCTCCATCATAATCTATTTTTAACTCATAAATTCCTGGCGAATTGTAAGAGTAAGTTCCTATCGATAGATTCCACCCTCCTGTAATTCTAGCCTTCCTTGTTCTTAAAGATATTAAGGGGTCGTTTTCTCCTTTTTTACATCCAATTGTAAAGAGTCCAATAATTAAACTCACAGTAATCAGAAATAATTTAAATGTTTTGCTTGTCATAGGTATGTATTATAATAAGGCTTTTACCAAATGTAGAGAAATTTTGTTAAACAATTAGCGAACAAAAAGACTTTAATAAAAAGTAGTTTAACTCCCATATTTATTGAAATAATCCTTATTTTTGTACCGCAAAATAACTGAACACACTTATTAAATAAACTATGGCAGAAATAGAAGTACTCTTACCGAAAATGGGAGAAAGTGTAGCTGAAGCTACCGTTATTACTTGGTTAAAAGAGGTTGGAGAAACAATTGAAGCAGAAGAGTCTTTGATTGAAATTGCAACCGACAAAGTAGATTCTGAAGTTCCAGCACCTGCTGATGGAGTTTTGATAAAAAAATTATTTGGAGAAGGAGAAGTTGCCCAAGTAGGTGATGTTATTGCAATAATCTCAACAGATGGTGGTGCTTCTGCACCAGAACCAACAACAGCTGAGGCCCCTGTGACCAAAGAAATTATAGCAGAAGTTGCCGCACCTTTAGCAAAAACAGCTACAGAACAAGTTGAATTATCTAAAACAGGTAATTCAGGAAGATTTTATTCTCCTTTAGTAAGAAATATTGCAAAAGAAGAAGGGATTTCTATGGAAGAATTGGAAACAATTTCTGGAAACGGAAAAGAGAGTAGAGTGACCAAAGCCGACATGTTGGCTTACATAGAAAATAGAGGAAGTAAAGTTTCTGCAACTGCTCCACTTTCAAGAGAAAACGAAACTCCAAAAGATAAAGTGATTGCAACAACAGCATCTATCAATAAGCCAGTTCATAAACCATCTATCCCTGTAGGTCCTAACGATACAGTGTTAGAAATGGACAGAATGAGAAAAATGATTGCTGATCATATGGTAATGTCTAAACAAACTTCTCCACACGTAACTTCTTACGTAGAAGCAGATGTTACAAACATTGTAAATTGGAGAAATGGAATAAAAGACCAATTTATGAAAGAGAATGGAGAAAAAATTACTTTCACTCCAATCTTTATAGAAGCAATAGCAAAAGCAATTAAAGAAATGCCAGGTGTAAATGTTTCTATTGATGGTACTAACATCATTCAAAGAGGGAACATTAACATAGGAATGGCTGCAGCTTTACCTTCAGGAAACTTAATTGTTCCTGTAATTAGAAATGCAGACAGATTAAACCTTTTGGGATTAACTAAAGCAGTAAATGATTTAGCAAAAAGAGCAAGAGCAGGAAAATTATTACCAGATGATATTCAAGGAGGAACGTATACTATGACTAACGTAGGGACTTTTGGAAACGTAATGGGAACACCAATTATTAACCAACCACAAGTAGCTATTATGGCTGTAGGAGCAATTCGTAAAATGGTTTCTGTGATCGAAACACCGCAAGGAGATTCTATAGGGATAAGACACAAGATGTTCTTGTCTCACGCATATGACCACAGAATTGTGGATGGCGCATTAGGAGGAATGTTTGTGCGCAAAGTGGCAGATTATTTAGAATCATTTGATCCAAACAGAGAAATATAGTTTTAGTTATTAGTCACTAGTAATGTTGGCTTTGAAAATATAAATACAACAAAAATTTAAAAGCTCTTCGTTCCCAATAGAAATCGGGAGAAGAGCTTTTTTTACAAAAAAAATAAAATAATGAGCTTAAGTCTAGTTAAACCAATTGCATTTTTCGATTTAGAATCAACAGGAGTAGATGTTGTAAAAGATAGAATAGTAGAAATTTCAGTACTAAAAGTTCTGCCAAATGGAGAAAAAGAAGTTTTTACTAAAAGAGTGAATCCTGAAATGCCAATTCCAGTTGGTTCTTCAGAAATACACGGGATTTATGATTTTGATGTATTGGAAGAGAAGACTTGGAAGGATGTTGCTCCAGAAGTGGTTGCTTTTATTGGAGATGCTGATTTGGCCGGATATAACTCTAATAGATTTGATATTCCTATGTTGATTGAAGAATTTTTAAGAGTGGATATTAATTTCGACATGAGTGAAAGAAAGAGAATTGATGTTCAAAATATCTTTTACAAGCAAGAGAAAAGAACTTTAGTTGCAGCATTAGAATTTTACTGTGGTAAAACACTAGAAAATGCACACAGTGCAGAAGCGGATACAACTGCTACTTATGATGTGTTGATGGGGCAGTTAGCAAAATATGATGATTTAGAAAGTTCAGTGGAATTTTTATCAGAATACTCAGAAATGGGAGGGAAGATGGCCGATTTTGCTGGTAGATTCGTTTACAATGCAGACGGAGAAGCTTGTTTTAACTTTGGTAAACACAAGGGGAAAACAATTGCAGAAGTATTAAAAAGAGAGCCTAGTTACTACTCTTGGATGATGAAAGGAGATTTTCCAAGATACACTAAGAAAGTGTTACAAGGAGTGAAGGATAATATGTAGTTACAAAGACACTAGATGATAGATACAAGATTTTAGACCTATGATAGGTTTAAGATGTTTTTATTATTTATTCTTTTAATTGGATTTACTTCTTGTTTTAAAGTGTTAAAAATTAAATCAGATTGCTTAAATAAATTAATCAAATGAAAATCATCTGCATAGGAAGAAATTATAGCGAACACGCTAAGGAATTAGGGAATGAAACTCCCAAAGAACCTTTGTATTTTTTGAAACCAGATTCTGCTATTCTGGCAAAAAAAGTTCCATTTTATTACCCTGCATTCACCAAAGATTTACATTATGAAATTGAGTTATTGGTAAAAATAAACAAGCTTGGAAAACACATTGAAGAGCGATTTTCACATACATATTACTCTCAAATTGGGTTAGGTATTGACTTTACAGCTAGAGACATACAACAAGAGTGCAAAAGCAAAGGTTTGCCTTGGGAAAAAGCTAAGGGATTTGATGGTTCGGCAATAATTGGGACTCAGTTTTTTGATAAAGAAAAATTTGAATCTGTTCAAGATATAAATTTTAGTTTAAATAAAAACGGGAAAGAAGTTCAAAAAGGAAACTCCAAAGACATGATTTTTACGATTGATAAAATAATTTCCTAT
This sequence comes from uncultured Flavobacteriales bacterium, assembly GCA_905182785.1. Taxonomy (GTDB): domain Bacteria; phylum Bacteroidota; class Bacteroidia; order Flavobacteriales_D; family CAJJDF01; genus CAJJDF01. The sequence continues at coordinate 84,735 of CAJJDF010000034.1, read as the reverse complement.
GTTTCGCAGTTTATGACATTGAAGATTGGTGACATTATTTATACAGGAACTCCTGCCGGAGTTGGTCCAATATCAATAGGGGATAAGCTTGAAGGATTTCTTGAAGGAGAAAAATTGATTAGTTTAAATATTAAGTAAAGCTTATTTTTATTTCCTTTAATTTTACTGACATTCGCAGGAAGTTGGTGATCTTAAATTGAGAATCAAATACAATACAAAAAAATCTTTTTATAGGAATGACAATAAAAATAGAGAGTTTTTTTTACTATATATTTTAGTTAATTTCTCTTCAAATAAAATAAGGTTGACTTTTTACAAATTGACTTCTAATATTTTACAAAACAATTCCCTTTTTTTTAAAAAAAAACACCTCTGAACGTAACTATTTTCAGTACCTTTCGTAAAAGGGGTTAATAAAAGGAATTAAACAACCTATTTTCGCATTAAAATAATACCTAAATCCAATACATGAGACAACTAAAAATTACCAAATCCATCACCAACAGGGAGAGTCAATCACTTGACAAGTACCTACAGGAAATAAGTAAAGAGACACTTATTACAGCAGAAGAGGAGGTGCTATTAGCACAAAGAATAAAGGAAGGAGACCAAGTGGCTTTGGAAAAATTAATTAAATCTAACTTAAGGTTTGTTATTTCGGTAGCGAAACAATACCAAAACCAAGGGTTGACTTTACCTGATTTAATTAATGAAGGTAATTTAGGTTTGATAAAGGCAGCACAAAGATTTGATGAAACAAGAGGATTTAAATTTATTTCTTATGCCGTATGGTGGATTCGACAGTCTATCTTGCAAGCTTTAGCAGAACAAAGTAGAATTGTAAGATTGCCTTTGAATCAAGTTGGTTCATTGAATAAACTGAATAAAACATTTTCTAGACTTGAGCAACAATATGAAAGAGCTCCAAGTGAACATGAATTGGCAGATGAATTGGAAGTAACAAATTCTAAAGTTGCTGATACACTTAGAGTAGGAGGAAGACACGTGTCTGTGGATGCGCCTTTCCAAGAAGGAGAAGATAATTCGCTATTAGATGTATTAATTAATTCTGATTCGCCTACTGCAGATACAGATTTAATGATAGAATCATTACAAAGAGAAATTAAAAGATCTTTATCTACTTTATCAGAAAGAGAAAGAGAAGTAATCATCTTATTTTTTGGAATAGGAATGAAACATGGACTTACTTTGGAAGAGATTGGAACTAAATTTGACTTAACTAGAGAAAGAGTAAGACAAATTAAAGAGAAAGCAATTAGAAGATTAAGACAGACATCAAGGAGTAAATTATTGAAAACTTATTTAGGTTAACATAAAAGCTATACATAAATAATAAATAAAAAAGAATGAGTCAAATCGCTTCTAAAGCATTTTACGAGTCGGAATTAAATGACTGGGTAAATAAAGAAAAATCAGCAATTAGTTTAATCTCTTCGATAGGGAACTTACTTTATGAAAAATCAATAGAATTAGTTCTTTTCCGAAATCCTCTAGTAGATCAGAGTGTTTCGGAAATTCTTAGTTTACATCAATCCACTGGAGAGGTTACTGGGAACAAAATTACTGTCGAAGACTCTTCGGCACTTGCCAAAGAGCTAGTAAACATTAATATTGCACCATCTAAAATTGATATTGGAAAATTAGCCTCTGAATGGAGTAATGAAAAGAACAATTTTAGTTCTATTACAGAATTCTTAAATAGTAAGTTAGGAGCTTTCAAAATTGAAGATAACCAATCTTTTGAACCAAGAGATGTTGTACTATATGGTTTTGGTAGAATTGGAAGACTTGCTGCTAGAGAACTTATAAAACAAGCTGGCAAAGGTCAACAATTGAGATTGAGAGCAATTATTGTAAGAAATAACTCGAAAGATCAAATCAAGAAAAGAGCCTCTCTGCTAAGAATGGATTCTGTTCATGGCCCTTTTCCTGGAACAATCATTGAAGACTACGAAAACAAAACTTTAAATATTAACGGACAGTTAATTAATATTATTCAAGCTAGTCATCCTTCAGAAATTGATTATACTCAATATGGAATAAATGATGCTTTAGTAATTGATAACACAGGAGTTTTTACTGATAAAGAAGCTTTATCAAACCATTTAAAATCGAAAGGAGTTAAAAAAGTATTATTGACAGCTCCAGGAAAAGAAATTCCAAACATTGTGTATGGAATTAACCAAAAAGAGTTTGATGTTGCAGATTATGATATTTTTTCTGCTGCATCTTGTACTACAAATGCAATTTCTCCTATTCTTAAAGTAATAGAAGATAATTACGGAGTAGAAAAAGGTCACATTGAAACTGTGCATGCTTATACCAATGACCAAAACTTATTGGATAACTACCACAAAAAACCAAGAAGAGGAAGGTCTGCAGCTGTAAACATGGTAATTACATCTACAGGAGCAGGAAAAGCTGTAACTAAAGTTATACCAAGTTTGGCAGGAAAATTAACTGCAAATGCAGTGAGAGTACCAACCCCTAATGGATCCTTGGCAATTATGAATTTAAGTGTCAACAAAGAAGTGAATCTTGAAGATGTAAATAGTATGGTGAAAAAATATGCTATGGAAGGTGACTTAGTAAATCAAATTAAATTTTCGATAGAAGAGGAATTAGTTTCTAACGATATCATTGGAAATTCTTGTTGTTCAGTATTTGATAGTTATGCTACAATAGTATCGGAAGACAAGAAAAACGTAGTTTTATATGTATGGTATGACAATGAGTTTGGTTACACAAAACAAGTGATAAGACTTGCAAAACATGTGGCTGGAGTTCGTAGATTATTATATTATTAATAATTAATTGACCGAATAATTAACATAGAAACCCTTTCATAATTATGTTAGGGTTTTTTATTAAAATAAAATATGAAACAAATTTTGTTTGTTATATTAGTATAAGAACAAAATAACTAAAATTTGATGAAAAATATAATTATAATACTGCTACTGATACTGCCTTTTTCTTTTTTTTCTCAAAACCAGAAAAAGCAAGAAGCGATAGAAATAGCTCAAAATCAAATCCAACAGTTAAAATCGGGTGTATTATTGGTCAGGCTTTACAACAAAAAGAATGTAATAGCTGCTTTAGAAACCAAGGGAATGGCTAGTCGAGCAAATGCTGTTAAAGACAAGCAGGAAAGTTTAAATAAAGAAATAATATCTTCTTTCATCAATTTTACTTTTTGTGAGGTATATTTTTTTTTTAGCGATAATTCTTCTTATATTTTATCCAAAGAGTACTCCAAGGTTGAACTATATACTGACTCAGGAATTAAAAAAGACGCTTTATCAATAGGATCAAATTTCTATGTAGCAGATTTTGGAGTATTAAAAAATGAAAATGCTACTAGTTCAGATAATGATGAAAGTAACAAGACTGGCAGGACTAAAGTTAAAAAATACAGAGGAGGGAATAGCAATACAAATAAGAAGTGTATGTTTTTAAGAGATAGTGATTTAAAACAATTAAAAAGACCTTTTCCTTATACAGTTTGGTTTCATCCAACTCCTATTAAGAAACTGTCTTACAGACAAGTTGTGGAACAAATGGATAATCAATTAAAAGAATTTTACGTAAAGAATAAATAATTATGAAAAAAAATCTATTAAGTTTAATCTTAAGTTTATTAATCTGTAATACCTATTCGCAAGTTGTTTCTAAAAACACGACTAATATTATAAATAGTATAAGAACGATAGATGAAATTAGATATAATGACATTAATAACAATGGTTTAAGATCTCCTCAATATTTTAATTATATAAAACTATTGAATAATGCTTCCAAGGAAGAATTACTTTATTTCACCAATGATACCAGTGAAATAGTTAAAGGATATATCTATTTAGCATTATTGGATAGACAAGATAAGGAGATAGAAAGTTTTTATATTCGTTCTGTTCAAAATAAAGAAAAGGTAGTAAGTTATCCGAAAGGGATTTACACAGAAATTTTATTGTCTGATTTTTTGAGATCAAAAGTTTACGATAAAATTATCGATAGTAATTATGTCGCTACAACAGATACTTTTTACAATAAAATGGCTTCAAATTTTGATAGTATCCTTATAATGAATTATAAATGGAACGAGTCTGATGTTTATATAGATTATCTAATAGAGAGTACATCTGAAGACAAAGAAGCTCTTTCGAAAAGAAAAAGTTGGTTAGCAAACAGTTATTTTGAGCATAAAATAGCAAAGAGAGATGATGCTTATTTGTTTGGTAGATTGTGTGGTTACCCATCAGAAATGCCTTATTTGAGAGGCGTAGTAGAGCAATTGATGAAAGATACGCTAATTAATAGGTTAGACTATTTTGATAAATGGATAAGTTGTGATATTTTGGTTGTAAAAGTATATGGAGTAGAAGCCTTAATAAGATTACAAAACGAAGGAAAGGAGTTATCGATAATCCAAACTAAAATAATTACAGAATTTAAATCAAGTTTTAAAAGTATTCAAATGTGCATGAATTATTACAGGGAAAGGAAAACAGTGAAATTTGCTCTTATGGATTATGAATTGAAAATTTTTTCTATAGAATAGCAAATAGAATAATTTAGATTAGACCAAAAAAAAACCATTTGCAAAGCAAATGGTTTTTTTAGTATAATAAAGTGACACTTATTTTTTGATGTGTCTTGCGTATCTTGTTTTGAATTTATCAATCCTACCTGCTGTATCTACAAAGTTTTGTTTACCAGTGTAAAATGGGTGAGATTTGTGAGATATCTCTGATTTGATTAGAGGATATTCTTTTCCTTCAAATTCAACTGTATCTTCTGTGTTTGCACAAGATTTAGTTAAGAACATGTAATCGTTACTCATGTCTTTAAACACAACTAATCTGTAGTTTTCTGGGTGAATGTCTTTTTTCATTTTAATTTTTGTTAGCCCTACCTAATGTAGCAGGATTTATTGTTATCATTTAATTCGGTTGCAAATTTACTAAATTCTTTTGAGTAAAAAAGAATTAACCCTTAGTTTTTATACTAAATAAGTAAAAAACACGTATTTTCATCATCTAAACAGAGTATCGAACTAAACAATCCATTTTATCAAACAAATAAAACTTACATATTTCTCAGTATTAATAGGAGTTTCAATCCTTTTGGGGTTATCCAATTGCCGTAAAGAAAATATATTAACCGATTCTAGTGCAAAGATAGAATTCTCAAAGGATACAATCGTTTTTGACACAGTTTTTACTACAATTGGTTCAACTTACGAGCGATTTACGATTCATAATCCTCAAAATACAACTATTTTCATCTCCAATATAAGATTAGGGAAAGGAACTGCTTCACAGTTTAGAATAAATGTAGATGGAGTTCCAGGAACAACCATAACAGATACGGAGATTTTACCAAAAGACAGTGTATACGTATTTGTAGAAGTCACCATTGACCCAACTAGTGGATTAAATCCATTTGTGGTAGAAGACGATATCTTCTTTACTTTGAACGGAAACACTAGCAATGTGCATTTAGCAGCTTGGGGACAAGATGCTTATTTTCATTACAATGAATTGGTATGTGGTGAAATTTGGAATGACGACAAACCCCATGTTTTATATGGAGTTTCGGCAGTTGGTTTCCCAGGAATAGATTCTGGATGTACCTTAACAATAAACCAAGGAGCAAGAATATATGCTCATTCTGGAGCTGTATTGTATGTGTACAAAAGTAAATTGATTGTGAATGGAACACAAAGCAGCAAAGTAGTTTTCCAGGGAGATAGGAGAGAAGCTAGTTTTGCAAATGAACCGGGACAATGGTTTGGGATACGATTTGCTATTGCTCAAAACAGTAAAATTGAACACGCTATAATTAAAAACGGAACAGTAGGAATATATGCCGATACTGCTTTTGGTGGAGCAAATTCTGGAGATTCTATCAAGTTAAGAAATGTAGAATCATTGAATCACAGTTATGCTTCGTTATTGGCCCAAGGTGCTCATATCAATGCAGAGAATTGCATGTTTAGCCGTTCTGGAAATAATTCTGTGGCTTTGAGGTTGGGAGGTAATTATTATTTTAATCATTGTACTATTAGTAATTATTGGAATCATTCTGCGAGAACTACACCTGCTTTAGTTTTGAATAATTATTATGATGGAGGTACTAGGCCATTTGATAAAGCAATTTTCCATAACTCAATTATTTATGGTAATAATGACAATGAAATTACCTTAGATACAGTTCCTGGGCCATCTGTCAATTATTTATTCAATCATTGCCTTATTAAGACTGATCAACCTACAAATGGAAAGTATGTTTCTATACAAAAAAATGTAGATCCATTATTCTCTTCATTCAGTAGAATGACTATTTCTAATACTTCTTCAGCTATAGGTGCGGCAGATAATAATTTCTTGTTGTTTTTAGATATTGATGAAAATACAAGAAGTAATCCTGCAGATATTGGAAGTTTTGAATATGTTCCTTAACTTAGAGAATTAATATAAAAATAAAACATAAACAACACACATGAAAAAAATAATATTTTCTGTAATTGCTTTAGCAATGACGGTAACAAACTTTGCCCAAGATACAATCACGAACAAAAAAGGGAGTGATTATATGTTTACTGAATTAAAAAACTTAGATGAAACTTCAGTTCAAAATCAAAACAGAACAGGAACTTGTTGGAGTTTTTCAGCACTTTCATTCTTAGAGTCTGAATTAATAAGAAAAGAAAAAGGAGAACATGATTTATCTGAAATGTTTATTGTAAGAAATGCTTACATAGGAAAGGCAGAAAATTATTTGAGGTATTACGGAACATTTAATTTTGGTCCTGGAGGAGCATTTCATGATATTCCTTGGGTAATCAGAAGATATGGAATTGTTCCAGAATCAGCTTACAAAGGATTAAATTATGGATCTGAAACTCACAATCACTCTGAGATGAGTGGAATGTTGAAATCTATGGTTGAAGTATTGGCTAAAAAACCACAAGGAGGAAAATTAACTAAGTCTTGGAAAAAAGCATTTACAGGAGTAACAGATGCTTATTTGGGAGATTTACCAGATACAATGGAAAATTTCACATTTGATTACAAAGGAGCAAGCTACACGCCAAAAACTTTTGCAAAACACCTAGATATGGACATGGACGATTATATTTCGTTAACTTCATACACGCACCACCCATTTTACCAAGATTTCGTTATCGAAGTACAAGACAACTGGGCTTTACAGTCTTGTTACAACTTACCTTTAGATGAGTTTATGGAAGTAATGGAAAATGCAATCATGGACGGTTATACGTTTGCTTGGGGAGCAGATATCTCTGAAAAAGGATTCTCTGCAAGAGATGCTTTAGCAATCTTACCAAAAGATGCATCAACAATTAGAGTAAAAGGTAAAAATAACAAGCACTTTAGTGATGCTGGAGAAGAGAAAATTAGTAATGCGTTTATGACACCTGTAGAAGAAAGAATTGTAACTCAAGCAGAGAGACAACAAGCTTTTGATGAGCAAACAACTACAGATGATCACGGAATGCATATTACAGGAATAGTAAAAGACCAAAAAGGAACTAAGTATTTTGTTGTAAAAAATTCTTGGGGAGATTATAACCAGTGTGATGGTTATTTTTATGCTTCTTTTCCTTACGTAAGGTATAAGACAATGAATATTCAAATTCATAAAGATGCTTTACCAAAGAAATTAAGAAAGAAATTAGGGATAAAATAAACTGATTAAAGAGTGATTAATAAAGGGTGAATAGTTAATTACTGATGAAAATTTAAAAAGCGAATCGACTTTGAAGTTGATTCGCTTTTTTATTTGGGTATTGTTGGATTATTTTTTTATCAAATATATTATTTAGATAAAAAGCTCATTGTTTAACTAACTCAAGTCATCCTGAAATAGCTTAAGTACTTAATAAATAAACGAATAAAATTATAAAAAGGTTAGGTTAGTTATTAAAGCAATTGTACAACCTACTGAGAATTTACTCCCCAAGCTCATTCACATAAACCAAAGAATCGAGCTTTAGGCCTGTTTTAAGCAAGTTTTTTATTTCTTTTAATAAAATATGCGGTTCTATCAATCCTTTTTCAAAATAAGGAGTTACAGCTGTATTACAAACGCCTATTTTTTCTTTATTGAAAACAGAGAGGTATTTATTGCGTTCGTTTTTCTCTTTCAAAGTTTGTAACGTAACTGGCTTGTTACTGTAAGTTAACAATAACCAATAATCCAATCCGGTATCGTGTTGCAGGATGTATTCAAAATCTAGTTTCTTGGATCCTGTAGTACTGTCATTTGAGTAAAAATAATCACCTCCAGCATCTTTTATTAATTGGGCTGTCAGACTTTTTCCTCCAGGTAAAGTCCATACATTGTCATACAGTTCCCCACACAATACTGTTGGTTTTATTGCAGTTGAGCTTGCCACAATTTCCGAGTTGTATTGTTGTTCAATATATTTAAAAATAGAATCAGCCTCCTTTTCTTTTTTAAATAAGATTCCATATAATTTTATCCACTCTGCTTGTGCTAGTGGATGAGTTTCCATATATTCTACATTAGAAATAGTAGGAATATTGAAGGAATTAAACCAATCGTGATTTCCATTACTTGGATAAATTAATGCCACATTTGGTTTAAGCGAAACAATTAATTCTTTATCAGGTTCTTGGTCATTCCCTACGTCAATTGTGTATTTTGAGTCTAATTGATCTTTAATTTTTTTGTTGTAAAGTCCTTGAGAATAAGTTACACCTTTTATTTTTTCTATTTCTCCTAATGCGTCTATAAACGAAATATAAGTAGAGGAATAAGCAAGAATACTGGATAAAGGAGTTTTTATGATTTTAATGTTCTGTAAATTGCTATTATTTTTGTTTGACACCAAAAAATGATCGACTATTTCGCCATTACTTGGATTAGAAATAGTAACTACATATCCTTCATTTGTTTTATAAATTTTTAATCCTTTGGCATAATTGAATTCAATTAATCCTTCAAAATTGATTCCTTTTTCATCCGAACTATTTTCTGAACAACCAAACATAAAAATTAGGGCAAAAAGATAAATAAGGTTCCTTCTTTTTAAATTCAAAAAAATCATGGATTCACTCTTTTTATTTGCCAACTGTCATTTTGTTTTTTGTAAGTAATTCTATCGTGTAATCGTTTAGCTCTTCCTTGCCAAAATTCATAGTAATTTGGCTTAATAATATAACCACCCCAATGTGGCGGTCTTGGAACTTCTTGATCTTTATATTTCAAATCTAACTCAGTTAATCTATCGGTCAATTCTTTATGATTCTCAAGTTCTTCACTTTGGTGAGATGCCCAAGCGCCTAACTGACTTTCTCTTGGTCGGTTTGCAAAATAAGCATCAGAAAATTCTGAATCTATTTTTTCTGCAACTCCATAAATTCTTATTTGTCTTTCTTTTTCTGCCCAAAAGAAATTGGCGCAAACATTAGGGTTGTAACTAATGTCTTGTCCTTTTTTTCCTTTGTAATTGGTGAAAAATACAAATCCATTTTCTTCTATACTTCTTAGGTAAACAACACGAGTAGAAGGAATATTGTCTTTAGAGACTGTTGCAATATGAAAAGCATAAGGCTCCATTACCATTTTGTCTAAGGCTTCTTTGAACCAGGCTTCAAACAATTGTTTGGGGCTTTCAGGAACATTAGATTCGTCTAGAGTCCCGTAATCAAAATCTCTTCTTTCGCTTGATATTTTTTTGTTGATATCTGACATGGTGTAAAGTTAAGGAGATATTATTTAATAATGATACCTAGTTCTAGTCCTATTCAAATTTACATTGGGCAAAGTATCTCGGTAAGTTTTTCCATCTGCACAGTAAATATTAAAATATAGGGTGTGAATGGAGTCTAGGGTAGGAAGGTCGTCATTGTAAAAATTAATTTTATTATCCTCCCAATAACTATATTCATTAGGTTGGTAATTAAATTCATCCAGATTATCTCTTGAGTTACTTTGACCAAACAAACTATTTAGTTCGCTTCCAGCCATATGACCAGCATTAAAGTTGCTAGATGAAATAATTGAAACTACTTGTATTGGATTTGAAAACCCTTCAAAACAAGGGTCGAAACTGACACTTTTTGAAGATGCTTTTGGTAAAATATCAAGTTTAAAATTATTTACAAAGTAACTTTCGTATTCCATTTCCAATAAAATTGTTTCATTTAGACTTACTGTATCTTTCTCATGATACATCTCAATTTTTGTAATGTTTCTAGTTTCTTTTCTGTCGCAATAATTCCTGAAGCAACCTTCTAAAAACATGAAAAGTAAATAAGGTAAAAATAATAATCCTAATATTTTTTTTATCATAATTTTTTAATATTTATAACCTAAAGATATTGAAAATGACGAGTAGATATGGGTTAAAAATCGAACGGAATAATCAAATCCAAAAACAAAACCTTTTCCTCTTTTTTTATTTCTTTTTACTTCAAAACCAATTGGGATATAGAAATTGGTATATGTTTTAATACCATCTCTCACATTATATTGATTTATTTGTATTCCGTTTTCAAATTCACTAACGAGATAGTCTGGATTTGCAATTGCAAAATTAAACCCTAAGCCTGAGTGAAAACTAATTTTTTTTCCTTTAGTTTTGAATAACCAAGCTCCATTCAGATAGATTTCTCTGTATTTTTGATCAATAGTAATTTCAGCTAAATTTTTGGTGTAATTTGTTGAATCTTTCGGATAATTATTTCTTGTTAGTCTGTCGGTATATTCCCCAGAATTTTGATAACCAAATCCTATTAATAATTCGTGATTTTTTTTCTTTGAATAGGAATCAAATATAAATCCAAAATTTACACCAAATTGATTACTAACGTATATATTATTTATCACTCTATCAGGAACTCCATATTCTCCAAAATAATATTGGTAAAACCCATTGTCTTTTACTTGATTTGGAAGTGTTGTACTTCTACTGACCCTTCCTGAAAAGCTGTATTCCAAATGAACGGAGTTTAAGTAAAAATTATTAGTGTCTTGTCCTATCGAAAGAAAAGACAAACAAACCCCAAAAATAATTAAAATTAATTTCATATCCCAAATTTATAAAATTTTAATGATAGTTTGAGAATTTTTACCAACCAAAATTTCATCACCTATTTTTTTAGTAACCAATTGTTTGCTAATAGGAGATTCAATTGCTATAGCATAAAACAGAGAATTATTTACAAGTTTTAGTTTCCCCAATCCTGAAGAAATAAAAAATGTAAAATTTGTACATTCTACAATACTTCCAAAAGTAATTTTGGTGTTAGTAGATTCAGGATTAATAGAATATATTTTTTCTAATTGTAAATTCAAAACTTCCAATTGCCCACCTAGTCTTTCATTTTCTAGGTGAGCCATTGCTCTAGATGTTTCATGTTTGTCTCCTGCAGAACTTTTTGTGTCAGAGTTTGCAGAAGTTTGTGTTTCATTCATTATATCATTAATGCCTTTTATTTTTTCTTTCAAAAAATTGATACAAGCAGTTAAGTAATTCTCTTTATTCAGTTTCATTTACAAAAATACATGGTTTAATTTATATTTAAGTGTTGTATTCCTTATTTTTGAGTAATAATTAAAGTAATATGAAATATTCGATAGATTTAACTTACGAAACACCTAGGGAATGGGCAGAAAATGCAATAAAGGATATGGATTCTTTATTGCAAGATCATGCCGATAATGAAAGAAAAGTGTCAGCTATGGCTTTGGGATTAATTGCAAAATGTCCGGATAGGATAAAATGGATTCCAGAATTAATTGAAACAGCAATTGAGGAGTTAGAACATTTTGAGGGTGTTTATAGATTCATGGAAAAAAGAGGAGTACAATTACCTCAAAAAATGGCTGAGGACAAATACATGAAGCAGTTAATTGGTTCTATTCGTTCTGGCCAGGAAGAAAGATTAATTGACAGAGTACTTATCGCCAGTATTGTAGAAATGAGAGGGATGGAGCGTTTTAAACTAATAAGTGAAGTGCTAGAAGATCCAGATTTAAAACAATTTTACAAGGAGATTTGGACCTCAGAAGCAAAGCACGGAACTATGTTTGTGAAACTAGCATTGATGTATTGGGAGGAGGATGTTATCTACAAACGACTGAGTGAATTGAACGAAATAGAAGGAAAGATTTGTGAAGGATTGGAATGGAGAAGTGCAATACATTAAATTATGAAAAATATATTCCTTCTTATAGAAGAAATTAAAAAAGAACTTGTTTTCGAAACATCACGAAGTAGTGGGAAAGGAGGTCAGCACGTGAATAAAACTGAATCACGAGTTACTTTGGTTTGGAGTTTTACTGATTCTAATTTGATTTCTGAGAAGGAAAAAGAATTGATTGTAAGTAAAGTGAAAACATACATTTCTGGCAATTTAATTCGAATCTCTACAGAAGAAAATCGTTCTCAAATCAAGAACAAAAAGAAATCGATTTATAAACTTAAAAGTATTTTAGAAGAAGCTTTTAAAGTGGATAAGCTAAGGAAAAAATCAAGAGTTCCTAGGTCGGTTAAGGAAAAAAGAATTAAGACTAAGAAACAGAAAGGTGAAATCAAGAAATCAAGAAAAAAGATAGATAAGCGAGAATTTTAAATAATTACTTCTAAATCCTTACACGTATTAATAACAGATTTATTAATTTAGCAAACACAATCTAAAATAGAACACACATGAATTATGACGTATTAATATTAGGAACTGGACCAGGAGGATATGTTGCAGCTATAAGAGCTTCACAATTAGGTCTAAAAGTTGCTGTAATAGAAAAAGAAAGTTTAGGTGGAATTTGTCTTAACTGGGGATGTATCCCAACAAAGGCATTACTAAAAAGTGCAAATGTTTTTGAATACATCAACCATGCAGCAGATTACGGAATTACTGTAAAAGAAGCAAAACATGATTTTGATGCAATAGTAAAAAGAAGTAGAGGAGTAGCAGAAGGAATGAGTGGAGGAGTGAAATTCTTGATGAAAAAGAATAAAATTGATGTAATTGAAGGAGCTGGGACAGTTATGCCAGGTAAAAAAATAGCTGTAACTGATTCAAAAGGAGCTACTACAGAATATTCTGCCACGAGTATAATTATTGCAACAGGAGCAAGATCTAGACAATTGCCCAACTTACCTCAAGACGGTAAAAACATTATTGGATACAGAGACGCAATGACTTTACCAAAACAGCCAAAGAGATTGGTAGTAGTTGGTTCTGGAGCAATTGGAGTGGAGTTCGCTTATTTTTATAATGCAATGGGAACAGAAGTTACTGTGGTTGAATACATGCCAAACATTGTTCCTGTAGAAGACATTGACGTTTCTAAACAACTAGAAAAAAGTTTCAAGAAGCAAGGAATTAAAGTAATGACAAATTCTTCTGTAGAAAAGGTTGATGTTACTGCTAATGGTTGTTCCGTAACGATAAAAACTAAAAAAGGAGAAGAAAAAATAGAATGTGATGTTGTTCTTTCTGCTGTTGGAATTATTTCTAACATAGAAAATATTGGATTGGAAGGAGTAGGAATTGCAACTGACAAAGGAAAGATTTTGGTCAGTGAGAATTACCAAACTAATATCCCAGGATATTATGCAATAGGAGATTGTACTCCAGGAGCAGCCTTAGCTCACGTAGCATCAGCTGAAGGAATTATTTGTGTAGAAGGAATTGCAGGTAAAAACCCTGACGCTCTTGATTACGGAAATATCCCTGGTTGTACTTACTGTTCACCAGAAGTTTCTTCTGTAGGTATGACAGAAACACAAGCATTAGAAGCTGGATACGAAATTAAAGTTGGTAAATTTCCATTTTCTGCCTCTGGTAAAGCAAGTGCAGCAGGACATAAAGATGGTTTTGTAAAGCTTATTTTTGATGCCAAATACGGAGAATTATTAGGAGGTCACATGATTGGAAGTAACGTAACCGAAATGGTTGCAGAACTGGTAGCATTAAGAAAGTTAGAAACGACAGGTCATGATATCATTAAAACTGTACATCCTCACCCAACAATGAGTGAAGCTATAATGGAAGCGGCAGCGGCTGCTTACGGTGAAGTAATTCACTTGTAAATCAATAAAATAAATTTTAATTTTAATCCTCAATTGCAATTAGCAGTTGGGGATTTTTTTATTAAATGAATTGACTAACTTAATTTCTTTCATTTCAAATTCTCTAATCTCTTCTTGGTTAATTTTCATGACCAAAAAACCATTATTTTTCACCTCAATTATTTCGCCTTTAACCTGCCTGTTTTCTTTTACAATCAAGTAATCTAATTCGATTTGGTAACCAATAAGTTTTGAGAAGTAATACCCTTTTATTTCTTCTAATTTATTCAATTCTAGTCTACGTATTTGCACTTCCAATAACTTATAAAATTGATTTAATAAAGTTGATATATCTAATTCATTATTAGACTCTAAAAAAATGGAAGTAGCGTTATTATTTTCAATAAAAATACCTTGGTTTACGTTTAATCCTATCCCTATAATAGAATAATTTAAGCTAGCTCCTTTAAGTGTATTTTCAATTAAAATACCTGCAATTTTTTTACCAGAAACAAAGAGGTCATTCGGCCATTTTATTTGTGTATTCTTACACTGTTGCGACACCAATTCGTGTAAAGCATTGCAAACAGCCATACTCAATAAAAAATTATTATGAACAAAAATAAAATTAGTTTTGAGGTAAATACTGAAAGTTAAATTCTTCCCAGCCTCACTTTCCCAGTGATTTTCTCTTTGTCCACGGCCTTTTGTCTGATTATGTGCCAAAATAACAGAGCCATTTAACACATTTGTCTCATTTATGTATTTGGATAGATAATTGTTAGTAGAATCAACAGATTTAAGTTCAATTACTTTTTTTCCAATAAATAAGTTAGCCTCCATTCTTTTTGTTTGCGCTAATTTAAAATCATTTAATGAAAAATAGATGATAAAAAAGAAAAATCTTAAATGCACAACATAAAAAAATGTAGTAAGTTTACAACTCGTAAAAAAAATCAATGAATAAACAATCAGAAACGTATACCAAGCAACTTGTAGATAGTATAGTAGAAGGAATGCAAGATATTAAGGCACATGACATAAGAGTTGTAGACTTAAGGGAAATTCATAATTCAGTTACTAGCTATTTTGTAGTTTGTCACGGAGAATCAACTACGCAAGTAGATTCAATAGCAAAATCGGTAGAAAAAGTTACCTCAGAACAACTTCAAGAAAAGCCATTACACAAAGAAGGATCAGATAATTCGCTTTGGATACTAATGGATTATATTGATGTAATGGTTCATGTTTTCTATAAAGAAACAAGAGATCATTATGACATAGAAGGACTTTGGGCTGATGCGAAAATTATAAATATAGAAGACTAAGAAAAATATGGCAGATAAAAAAAAACCAACTTCAAATAAAAAAAATGCAAAGTCAGGAATGCCAAAATTCAATTTTTATTGGATTTACGGAATTGCAATTGCAGCTATCATAGGATTTAGCTTATTTGGCAATGCACCTTCAGGAAATAGAGAAATAAATTTTAGTAAATTTCAAGAAATGGCTGAGAAAGGTCATGTAGAAACAATTACTTACGTTAAAAATACTGGTTTAGCAGAGGTTAATTTGAAACGTGATGCTATCAACAACAATGAAGAATATAGTAAGTTTAGAAGTCAAAGTATATTCAATAAATCAAGTGTAAATTATACTTTTAACGCACCGCCAAACGAGGAATTCTATAAGGAACTTAAAGAAATAAATGATAAGTTACCTATAGATAAGCAATTTAACATAGCATTTGGTATGCAAGAAGATTATAGTTGGTTAACTAGTTTATTGTTCTTTGTTGGAATAATTGCCTTGTGGTTTTTCATTATGAGAAGAATGTCAGGTGGCGGATCTGGAGGAGGTGGTGGAGGAGGTCAAATATTTAATATTGGAAAATCTAAAGCTAAATTATTCGAAAAAGGAAAGAACGTAGATGTATCATTTAAAGATGTTGCAGGATTAGAAGGAGCGAAAGAAGAGATACAAGAAATAGTAGATTTTCTTAAAAATCCTAAGAAATATACTGCATTGGGAGCAAAAATTCCAAAAGGAGCCTTATTAGTTGGCTTACCTGGAACAGGAAAAACATTATTGGCAAAAGCTGTAGCAGGGGAAGCAAAAGTACCTTTCTTTTCTATGTCAGGGTCTGATTTCGTTGAGATGTTCGTAGGAGTTGGAGCTTCTAGAGTTAGAGATTTATTTAAACAAGCAAAAGAAAAAGCGCCTTGTATTATATTTATTGATGAAATTGATGCAATAGGAAAAGCAAGGGGAAACAATCCTAACATGGGAAGTAATGACGAAAGAGAAAATACTCTGAATCAATTATTGACAGAAATGGATGGTTTTGGAACTAACAGTGGAGTAATTATTTTGGCTGCAACAAACAGAGCTGACATCTTGGATAAAGCCTTGATGAGAGCAGGAAGATTTGATAGGCAAATTCATGTAGACATGCCTGACTTAAATGAAAGAAGAGAGATTTTTGAAGTTCATTTGAAACCATTGAAACTTGAAAAAGGATTTGATATTGAGTTTATGGCAAAACAAACTCCTGGATTTTCTGGAGCAGACATTGCAAATTTATGTAACGAAGCTGCTTTAATAGCAGCTCGTAAGAAGAAAAATGTAGTAGAAAAACAAGATTTTCTTGATGCTGTAGATAGATTGATTGGTGGATTGGAAAAGAAAAACAAGTTAATTACACAATCAGAAAAAGAAAAAATAGCTTACCACGAAGCAGGTCACGCAACAGTAAGTTGGTTGACAGAATTTGCTTCGCCACTCATTAAGGTGACTATTGTACCTAGAGGAAAAAGTCTTGGAGCTGCATGGTATTTACCAGAAGAAAGACAATTAACTACAACTAATCACATGTTAGATGAAATGTGTGCCACAATGGGAGGAAGAGCTGCAGAGAAAGTGATATTTGGTGAGATTTCTACAGGAGCATTAAGTGACTTAGAAAAAGCTACTAAACAAGCTTATGCTATGGTAAGTGTTTATGGCTTGAATGAAAAATTAGGAAACATCAGTTTCTATAATTCTCAAGATAATGGATTCACAAAACCTTACAGTGAGAGTACAGCACAAACTATAGACGAAGAAGTAAGTAAATTGATCGAATCCCAATATACGAGAGCTCAAAAGATACTAACCAAAAACAAAGATAAATTAGCTCAAATTGCAGAATTACTACTTGAAAAAGAAGTGATATTTAAAGCGGATTTAGAGAAAGTTTTAGGAGAAAGACCTTTTAAAAAAGAAGAGCCTTTAGCTTCATTAGAGAAAAAAGCTAAAGAAGTAGACGAAATAAAAGAGGAAAATACAGTAGAAGAAGAGAAAGAAGAGAATAAGGAAGAAGAATAACCAACTTTAACTAAAAAAACTATTGAGTAACTTAGTATTAAGATCAATTACGGGTGTGCTATTTGTAGCCACCATTATTCTGTGTATTTCATGGAATAAGTACAGTGCTGGATTATTGTTTTTGGTTTTTTCTACCTTAGGTACGGTAGAATTTTATCAAATTCTTAATAAAAAAGAATTATCCAATAATACAAAGTATGGTCCTTTTGTTAATGTAGTAGTTTACTCGCTCCTTACTTTGGCGTTTATAGAAATTATTGATTATCGTTTTTTGTTTTTAATAGTTCCGTTACTGTTAATTCTTGTAGTTCAAGAATTATTCATGAAGGATACCATTCCTTATCAAAATATAAGCAGTACTTTATTTGGGATTCTATACATTACTTTACCATTTGCAGCTTTAAATTACATTTCATTTAACGAAGAATTTTATTCAAAAATTGGTTTGTCAGGAAATTGGAGTTTATTGACAGGATTTTTTATCATTCTTTGGACAAGTGACTCTATGGCATATTTGGTTGGAAGAAAATTCGGGAAGCATAAATTATTTCCTAGAATATCGCCAGGAAAAACTTGGGAAGGATTTATAGGGGGTGTTTTTTTTGCAGTTATTGCAGGATATATCTATTCTTTAGTGACCAAAGATGTTCAAGCCGATTCAACTATTAATGCATCTTTACATTGGATAGTTATGTCACTAATAATTAGTGTTTTTGGAATGCTAGGAGATTTAAGTGAGTCCTTATTAAAAAGAAGTGGAGGAGTAAAAGATTCTGGAAGTTTATTGCCAGGACACGGAGGAGTTTTAGATAGATTTGACGGTATATTTTTTAGTTCCCCAATCATATTAACTTATCTATTATTTATATAATACCATGAAGATAAACAAAGAAGGATATATCATTATTTTGGTTTCAGCTCTTATTATTGCTGGTTTGTTATGGATTTTAGATTATCTTATTCCAATACAATGGATTGTAACAATCCTAGGACTAATGGGAGGTGTTTTGTTCTTTCTTATTATTTGGTTCTTTAGAATGCCACCAAGAACTCCAGTAATGGATATAAATAAAATTATCGCTCCATCTGATGGAAAAGTAGTTATTATTGAAAAAGTACACGAACCCGAATATTTTAATGACGAAAGAATACAAGTCTCTATTTTTATGTCACCTCTTAATGTTCACGCACAATGGTATCCAATAAAAGGAAAGGTAAAGTACTATAAATATCATCCAGGAAAATACTTGGTAGCTTGGCATCCAAAATCATCTACCTTGAATGAAAGAAGTACTTTAGTTCTAGAAAATGAAAAAGGTATAGAGATATTGGTAAGACAAATTGCAGGAGCAGTTGCAAGAAGAATAGTTACTTATTCGGAAGAGGGGCAAGATTGTGATCAAGGCCAAGAGTTTGGATTTATTAAATTTGGTTCAAGAATCGACTTATTTTTACCACTAGACTCCAAAATTATTGCTAAGATTGGAGATAAAACTCAAGGATCATTATCAACAATAGCAGAATTTTAACAAAAATTAAATATTTGTGGAACAATTATTGTCTATATTTGGATATAAATTAATTTAAATACAAAAAAAAATGAAAAAAATACTTTTAACACTAGGTTTATCGGTTGCAGCAATAGCTATTTCTTTCAATGGAATTTCTCAAACTGCTGCAATAGATGCAAACAAAACAGAAGCTTTAGAAGTAGCTCACAAATGTGAAAAAGACTCTAAAAAAACATGTGTAAAATCTAATTCTAAAAAATCTTGTGCTAAAAAATGTTCTTCATCTAAATCATCTGATGTAAAAGGAACTAAGCAAGAAGCAAAAGTAACTACAGGAAAATCTTGTACTAAAGGAAAAAAAGCTTGTTGTAAATCAAAGATGAAAGTAAAGGAAGCAACAATGGAAAATAAAGCGACAGAGATTAAAGCTAACTAGTATATAAATATTTAATATTTTATCACCAACTTATGAATTTAAGTTGGTGTTTTTTTATGTCAATTGTATGGTTGGAAAAATTACATACTAATTATGGGAAATTTTATTAAATTAATAAATGGCGAAAAGCCAGTCTTAGCAGATTTTTTTGCTACTTGGTGTGGTCCTTGTAAAACAATGTCCCCAGTCTTAATAGAAACAAAAAGTAAGCTCGAAGATAAAATTACTATTGTAAAAATTGATGTAGATAAAAATCAAGATGCTGCAGGTAAATTTAATGTAAGAGGAGTTCCTACTTTAATTTTATTTAAAAAAGGGAAAGTTATTTGGAGAAAATCGGGAGTTTTATCCTCAGATCAATTGATAGGTGAAATTCAAGAATTTTTGAATTAACTGCAGTATTAATTATTTAGAATCTAGTTAACGGTTGGTAAATAGGTCTTATTTACCTTTTCTTTTCAGTACAATAATTACCGTGTATAATAAAATTTTGAAATCAAGAGAGAGAGATTGATTCTTGATATAAAGCATATCATATTTTAGCCTCTGAACCATTTCATTTACGTTTTCGGCATACCCATATTTCACTTGTCCCCAAGATGTAATTCCAGGCTGTACTTTATGTAAATGTTTATAATGAGGAGCTTCTGAAATTATTTTATCAATAAAAAATTGTCTTTCTGGCCTCGGACCAACTAAGGACATTTCTCCTTTTAATACATTTATGAACTGTGGAATTTCATCTAACCTTGTTTTTCTTAAAAATTTACCAATTTTAGTGATTCTTGGATCATTTTCACTTGATAACTGTGGGCCATTTTTTTCAGAATTTAGTTTCATAGTTCTGAATTTATATATTTCAAATTCATCTCCGTGTAATCCGATTCTTATTTGCTTAAATAAAACCGGCCCTTCAGAACTTTTTTTAATTAAAAACGGTATGACAATATAGGCTGGAATTAAAATAAGAATGGCGATAATAGAAAGGAAAATATCTATTCCTCTTTTTATTCTTTTCTGCCATTTTGGTAAGATATCTGTTTTCAACTCCATAAATGGAGTTCCAAATATACTGCTAGTTTTTACACTACTAGAAAGAATATCATATGTGTCTGGAATGATTTTTATGATAAGATCATAGCCTTCAATTTCATTAATTATAGTCTCCAGAATCTTATGTTCGTTTGATTCTACCGCAATAATAATTTCTTCAATATCATTGTTTTGGATTGCAAAATGTAAATCCGGTAAAGTCCCTAATTCAGGAATGTATTCTTTGAGAATAGTATCTTTCCCATTGACTCTTATGTAGCCTTTAAAAATATTTCCTCCGTAGTTTTTTCCGTCATTTATTTCATTAAACGTTTCGAAAGCTTTCTCGTTTCCACCAATTATAATAGTATTAAAGCCTATTTTTTTTTGATGAATGTTCTTTACTATACTAGTAGTTAAGATAAACCTAGTTAATAAAGTGAGGATAAAATGTAAACAAAATAATACAATAAAGGAAGTGTAATAATCTGAATATTCAGTTACTGTATCATCCAATATAAAAAGAAAAAATAAACAAAGAACTCCTGTAAATGAAAAAATTAATGTTTTTGAGAATACTTGCATCCTGTGTTTTCGATACACATTATCATAAGCCCCAAACAACCAATATGCAATTACCCAAAGCAAAGGAATTATAATTAATCCAAGATAAAAACGCTCGGTAAATTCAAAAGGAATATTTTCTATCTGTGTTTTTCTAAAATAGAAAAATACAGACCATGACAATAAAGCTGATAAATAATCAAAAACTAAAAATATATATTTTGTCGAGCTCTTTTTTTTCATGTTATATTAGAAAATAACTTTAATATTATCGATATAGACCAATGGAAGTGAAGACTTATCTTTAGCTACCTCAAAATAAATATCAAACACTGTTGCTGATAATTGAGGACTAATAACATCTGTTAATTCTAAATACGCTTTTTTCCACGTATTAGTCGGGTTAAGATTATAATACTCTTCTTTTGCAGTTGCAGCAGAAGTGTTATTGTGATAAATACCTGTGGTTAAAACTTCAGTTGATTTATAATCAAACTCTAAATATACTGGAGTTCCAGCTTTTGGAAATGAATTGAAAAGTGATTCATTTGTTTTAGCTTCAAATAATAGATGAGTGGCATCAAAAATTATTTTCCCGGAACCATTTCCTTCCAATACTTCTGAAGGATCAAGAGTAATGTTCATATTTGTATCACTGTAAGATAAACTTGAAAATTTAATTCCTGGATCTTCAAAATCCTCTATCCAAATTGTGATTCCTGATTCGTATTCTATCACTGGGGTTATTGTATCTATGTTTTGAGGAATTGAATTAAGTGTGGTTTCAAAAGAATTGAAAAAATCGTGTCTTTTTCTTACCGAGGAAGAACCACTTTTCTTTATTCCCCCATAAACTTGTAAGTTGTAATTCCCTTCTACATGAATCGGAACTTTGCTTGGCAATTCATATACGCCAATAAGTGATCCATCTACATAAACCCAAGCATCTATAATATTATCAATACTTGTACCTTCGTTTGTTTTTGCACTTACAACAATATCATCAATATAAATATAAGAAGGAATAATCTCTTCTGGATCGTATAGTTTACAAGAAGAAACCGTAATTAACAAGGCAAAAATAACTAGAAAATAATTTTTCATAAATGGTTTGGCAAGTGTTAAATTCTTTAGAAAGCACTAATTTAATATAAACGTAATAATTATAATAAATAGTGTGTTAAAGTTTACAAATTTGGCAAGAATTTATCTCCCGAAAACTTCATCTTTTCTATTATAATTGAAGCTATTCTCAATGCGTTATACCCATCTTCTACTGTTACAAGTGGTTGAGTGTTATTATTGATAGAATTAGCAAAAGCTTGTAATTCATCTTTTATTGCATTGTTTTCTTTGATAGTTGGCTTTTCGAATACTATTTCTTTTTTTCCTTTCTCTTTACCCAAGTCAAGTATTACAGAAAAAGGGTCAGCATCTCCTTCTACATTTTTCATTTGAAGTAAGGCAGCATCTTTGTTAGAAAAATCAACACTGATGTATGCATTTTTCTGAAAAATTCTAGTTTTTCTCATGTTTTTAAGAGAAACTCTACTGGCAGTTAAGTTTGCCACACAACCATTATCAAACTCTATTCTTGCATTTGCAATATCAGGTGTCTCACTTACAATTGCTACCCCATTGGCACTTATCCTTTTTACATTAGATTTTACAATACTTAATATAATATCAATGTCGTGAATCATTAAATCATGAATCACAGAAACATCTGTACCTCTTGGATTAAACTCAGCAAGTCTGTGACTTTCAACAAACATTGGGTTTTCTATTTTATCTTGAATGGATAAAAAAGCTGGATTAAACCTCTCTACGTGTCCAATCTGAACTTTTACATTTGCCTCAGCAGATAAACTAATTAAAGTTTTAGCTTCGTCAGTCGTATTAGTGATTGGTTTCTCAATAAAAATATGTTTGGATGCAATGATAGATTTCTTTGCACAATCGAAATGAGAAAGAGTTGGAGTTACTATATCCACAACATCCACAGACTTTATTAAATCTTCAATGCTGTCAAATGATTTTATTCCATAAGCTTTCTCGACTTCTTTTGAGACAGTTTTATCTGTATCATAAAAACCAACAAGTTCGTAGTCAGATATCTGTTGAATACAGTTTATGTGTATTTTTCCTAAATGGCCTGCTCCAAGAACTCCAATTTTCAGCATAAATTATCTCAATGATTATAAATCAAAATTATGGAAATACTATGGGATAACGAGAACTTGCTCTAAATCTTATTAACACCAATAATCTAATTACTTTTTATCCATTTTCACCACCCAAATTCCTCTTATTTAATTCGAAGAATATCCTATAGCTTTGTCATCTGGGTATAAATCATCAATATTAAATCTTGTTTTTTTATTGATCTCATTTTCAATATCACCATGACATTTTATGCACATATCATTGGTTTTAATTGATTGGTAGCCTACTATTTTATTATTAATTTCTTTTGTTATTCTTTTTTTTTCGTGCCTTATCTCTTGCTTCTCTTGCTTTCATTTCTTGTATCAATTGAGCTCTGGTATAGGGTATTATTTTACCAGCCTCAATATCATCTACCACAAGTTTTAGCATCCAATCTTCTTTTGGGTCAAATTTGTTTTTCAAATTAGTACTTCCAAACGACCATAATACAGAATTCCAGAAGAAAGCAGTTCTTCCATTCTTGTATTTTTTTATTAGTTCATAAGCAGTAGATCCAGTCTCTCTATGAACTAATCTTGTTAAATAATCTCCCCTTGTATTGGTTAGGTTTTTTATTTCATATGAATATTCATCCCACAAAGTTTTTTTTAGTGCTTTGTTTGTTTTTTTTGATTTTCGCCTTTTTTTAGATCCATTTTTTTCAATCTCAGCAAGTTTCGTATCATGTGATTTTACTATAGAGTCTATAATTTTGGCATAGGTGTACATTCTTTTTGTAAAGAATACTGTACGATTCCATTCTCTAGCAAAATCAGGGTCAGTATAATTAAACTCTTTCAAAATAAAAACAGGAATTGTATCTCCTTTTTCAATTATATAAAGAGCTCTGTTTTTATTCGTATCTCCTATTGAGTCCGTTTTTCTTATCTGAGACAATGAGGGAAATGAAGTAACTAAACCAAGAAAAAATAGAAGTCTAAATTTCATGTTATTTTTTTTAAATTAGATAGATACAAAAACAGTTCCAATTTAAAAATTAGTTCATTTTAGCTCTATTCGCTTTCCACGAACTTTTAGAACTTCCAGAATTTGAAGCTTGATTTCCTTCGTTTAATCCATCAAATAGTATAGCAGCAAACATAGCCGCAACTTTCTCTTCTTCCGGATCAAAATTATCTAACACTGAGGGATCTGAAAAGTAATTTTTTACAAAATTAGTATCAAAAGTACCGTCTTTAAATTTCTCGTGATTAATCGTGTATTTACAAAAAGCCAAAGTAGTTTCTACTCCAGTAATAACATACTCATCTATAGCTTTTGTCATTCTTCGAATTG
The DNA here is from genome assembly GCA_905182785.1 of uncultured Flavobacteriales bacterium. GTDB lineage: Bacteria > Bacteroidota > Bacteroidia > Flavobacteriales_D > CAJJDF01 > CAJJDF01. Next base: position 60,224 of record CAJJDF010000034.1, on the reverse strand, counting down.
CTTCCTCACGGTCTTTACCGTGTGTAACCAATTTGGCAATCATAGGGTCGTAATAAATTGGAATATCCATTCCTTCTTCCAATCCATCATCTACACGAACTCCATTACCTTGTGGTCTTCTGTACGTTTCTAGTTTACCAATATCTGGTAAAAAATTATTTCTAGGATTCTCTGCATAAACTCTTACTTCAAGAGAATGTCCATTTATTGATAAATCTTCTTGAGTAAAACTCAATTTTTCTCCTCTAGCAACATTAATTTGTTCTTTTACCAAATCAATACCAGTTATCATTTCACTTACAGGATGCTCAACTTGCAGCCTTGTATTCATCTCAAGGAAATAGAAGTTTTTGTTTTCATCCATCAAAAACTCTACAGTCCCAACTCCATAATAATCGCAACTTCTTGCAACATCACAAGCTGCTTCACCCATTTGTTTTCTTAATTCTGGAAATACTGAGGCACTTGGTGCTTCTTCAATTACTTTTTGGTGTCTCCTTTGAATAGAACATTCTCTGTCAAATAAATACACTACATTTCCGTGTGTATCAGCAATTAATTGAATTTCTATGTGTTTGGGTGAACCTACGTATTTCTCAATAAAAACTTCTCCGTTTCCAAAACTAGAAATGGCTTCAGAAACTGCTCTGTCCATTTGTTCTTCAAATTCTTCTTCGTTTTCTACAACTCTCATTCCTTTTCCACCACCACCAGCAGATGCTTTTATCAAAATAGGAAATCCAATTTCTTTCGCAATTTTCTTAGCTGCAGGAATATCAGAAATAGCATGATCTGTTCCAGGAACCATAGGAATATCATATGCTTTTACGGTATCTTTTGCTTTTAATTTATCTCCCATCAATTCTATTGATTTTGGGGATGGACCAATGAATGTAATTCCAGCATCTGTAGCTTTTTGTACAAACTCAGAGTTTTCTGATAAAAATCCATAACCAGGATGAATTCCATCTACATTTAAGTCTTTACAAATTTGAATAATTTTATCTCCTAACAAATAACTCTCAGCACTTGGTGGAGGTCCAACACAAACTGCTTCATCTGCATACCTCACAAAAGGTGCATTTCTATCAGCTTCTGAATAGATTGCAACAGTTTTAATATTCATTTCTTTAGCAGAACGCATTACTCTCAATGCAATTTCTCCACGGTTGGCGATAAGTATTTTATTCATTTCGTTTTGTGAAAAGTGATTAGTAAATAGTTAATAGTTGTTCGCAATGTGTAATATATAGGGTAATGCAAGACTTTGTACTATAAATATAGCATTCAACATTATAACTAAAAAATATTTTTTTCTTTTATAAAGGTAAAAAGTTATTATGATTCCGAAACTCAAAATTAAGCCAGAATAAAATGATTCTTTTAATGCAAATTTAATAGTATAATCAGGAATTAATACTGAATCAAGTATAAAAGAAGATGTATAAATATAATTAAAGAACTTTAAAAAAATATAAACCAAAGCCAAAAGAATAGATATAAAAGCTATTTTTTCAAGTTTTTGATTCTCTTTTTCTGATATGTTTTGATTTACTTTATCTTCCATTTCATTTTAGTTTCCCTCCTTGAGGAGGGCTAGGGAGGTGACTTTTCAAATGAATAGGTGACCCACCTCAATCCTCCCGTTAAGAGAGGAAGTTATTTGTATTGTCTATATTACTTGCGACTAAGGACTTATTAATAAAGACTAAACCCCGTCTAAATAATCTTGTAAATAAGAATAATAGGAGGTAAGCTTTCCGTTTTCACAGATAGAAGCTCTTTCTATAATTGTATCTATATCTTCTCCAATAATACTTGGTAGTACTTTGGTTAGTAATTCATTTCCAAAATCTTCTGAGGCATCTCTTGGTAACTCACAAGGTAAATTATCTACTGCCATTACGCCAATTGCGTTTTCATTCATAAAATCTACTTCGCTCTCTGTTTTTGGATCATATCCATAAAGAGGTTCGTCTATTGTTGAAGGACGAAGTGTTGAAGCAACTGGTCCATCAATGTCACAACTAATGTCTGCTACAATTTTAAGTTTAAAAGAATCAGCTTTTATATCTTCTCTTGAGAATACAAAAGGTGCATTTGCATCCCAATAATGGCAAGCTATGTACATATCTCCTATGTCCGAGAAACGTTTAAAATTTGATTCAAACAATTCAGGATTAGTGTAAAAATCATCTTTAGTAAATAGTTGCCCGTCTTTCCTTTTGTTATATTCTTTTATAGATAATTGTGTATAAATAGGTTCGTTTCTTGTGCTAGTTAAGAAATCTAAAGGAGAGACTTCGTAAATTCCTATGGCATGAATTATTTCTTCGGCCCCTTTTCCAACTCTTCCGTCTCCCGAGATTATTATTTTATAATCATTAGGGAGCTTTACTTTTTTAAGTTCTTGTTTCAACTCTTTGTAGTCATGGCATTCATTAGCTGGTTTCAAATTATACGAATTCGATTTTATTCCAAAAGCTAAAAATGCATTGTAAGCACCTACTATTCCTGCATACCTCCCAAACCCTAAAATCCTTCCATTCTTAGGGTATGTTAAAGCCTCATAATCAATCATCTTGATTTTTAAATCAAGTATTTTTTGCAATAAATCTCTGTTATAAGGTTGTTCTTTAATTGTATGTGAAAAGAAAAAATATGTTTTATGGGGTAGTAATTCTTCTTTTTTAACTTCTTTTACTCCCAATAATACATCACAATCAGAAACATCTTGTACAATGTTTACTCCTAATTCAGAATACTCTTCATCCTTAAAGGCTCTAATGTTACTAGACTGAACAACAAGTTCCACTTCAGGAAAGTTTTGTTTTAGTTTAGCACATTTCTCAGGAGATAGTGGTACTCTTTTATCTGGTGGGTTTTTAGTCTCTCTTATTACTCCAATTTTCATTCTTCTCTATTTTATAATCCAAAAATAGTTATTTTTGCATTTAAAATATAAAATTTAGCATGGTAAGATTAATAATTATTGTATTTATATTATTTCCCTTAACTGATTTTGGTCAAGGAAACAATACAGTAGGAGCAAAAGGAGAAGTTTTTGGAGTAGTTGTGGAATCAGGTACTTCAACTCCAATGGAGTATGTGAGTGTAGCACTTTATAATAAAAAAGATAGTATTGTTGTTAATGGCGGAATCACGAATAGCAAAGGAAAGTTTAATATAACTAAAATTACTTCAGGGAATTATTACCTAACGATTTCATTTGTTGGGTATCAAACTAGAACTATAAATAATGTAACTATTAGTAACGAAAAAACTATTTATGATTTTAAAAAAATAAAACTAGATAACTCTGTACAATTGAAAGAAGTTTTAATAAATGGTGATATTCCAAAAGTAACTTATGAGATTGATAAAAAGATAGTGAATGTGGAGGATATGAACACTACAGCAGGTCAATCGGCAGTAGAAGTATTACAAAACACGCCTTCTATACAAGTTGATAATGAAGGGAATATTCAGTTGAGAGGAAGTGGAAGTTTTACTTTATTAATAAATGGAGTACCTACTGCTATGGATGCTTCGGATGCTTTACAGGCAATTCCCGCTAGTACAATTAAGAACATTGAAATTGTTACGAATCCATCAGCCAGAGAACAAGCAGAGGGAGTAGGAGGAATTATTAATATAATAACTAAGAAAAATAAGCTAGAGGGAATGAGTATGTTAGTCAATGTTTCTGGAGGAAATTTTGATAGATATGGAGGTAATTTAGCAATAAACTATAGAGAGAAAAAACATGCTTTTAATCTTAATGCTTCTTACAACCAAAGAAATAGGCCGAAATATTCAGTAGAAGAACGAATTTCTGATTATGACACTTATCAAACTAAAGTATTGCAAAATGGAGAAAGCTCATGGAAATATGGTGGAATGAATGTGGGGGGAGAATGGATTTATACGCCAAATAGTGCTCATGTTTTATCCGTTAGTTCTAGAGTTGGTAAAATGGATATGAATCCTTATAACAATTCCTTTTACGAAGAGTTTTATAACGACTCTTTGGTGAATAGTTTTGAAAATAGATTTTCTAATGAGATTACAATTAAATCTCTATCCAACTCTTTGTCTTATCGATATAATATTGAAAGAGATAAAAGTCAACACATTAACTTAAAGGCAATTTATAACTTGAGATCGGTAGACGAGTATACCTACAATGATTTTTATAATGAAAACGAAACGAAAATAGGAGGTAACTATGGAACAGAATTTGGTCCTTCAAATGTGTTGCGGTTTGATGTTGATTATTTAAAAACGTTTAAGAATAAATTGGTTTTAGAAGCAGGTGTTCAAACTCAATTTGGGATTAGTAAAGATGACAGAGATAGTTATGAATACAATACTACAACAAGAGAGAATGACAGAGTAGACTTATACTCTACAGATGTTCAATATAATAGAAACATTCATTCTGCATACTCTTTATTAAAAGGTAAAACTAAGAAATTAGGTTATCAAATTGGACTAAGAACTGAGTATACTCAAAGAAAAATAGAGGCAACAAACCTTCCGAATTCATTTCAGAATATAAACCGAATTGACTTTTTCCCTTCGGCACATTTCTCATATAAACTACCCAAAAATCAGCAATTATTATTCAGTTATTCGAGAAGAATAAATAGACCAAGGTCGTATTATTTTGAGCCTTTTATTACATGGGAAAGTCCATATTCTGTAAGAAAAGGAAATGCAAATTTATTGCCAGAATACATCAATTCTCTTGAAGCGAGTTATATAAAACAATTAGGAAATAAAGGAAGTATTTCTTTAGAGGCTTATGCTAAACTATTGAATAATATGATAAATAGAGTTCCAGCTGTTTATGACACTAATGTGGTAATAAACTCTCCTGAGAATGCTGGGAATTCTACTTCAATAGGAGTAGATCCAACTTTTATTTATTATCTAAAAGATTGGTGGAATACAAACTTAGGAGTTAGCTTGTTTTATTATTCAGTAAATTCTAATCTTGATGTGAGAGAAAGAAAAAATGAATCATTTAATTACAACATAAATTGGATAAATTCATTTACGTTTTTGGATAATTATAAATTGCAATTAGTTTCCAAATACCGAAGTAAAACAGCTTCTGCTCTTGGTTTTATGGAAGATAATTATGGGTTTGATGTTTCACTTCGCAAGTCATTTATGAAGAATAAACTGGCTTTTATTTTTACTGTAAATAATGTTCTCTCTACAAGAAGAAATATTTACACCAGTTCTATCAATAACTTGACTGTTTATCAAAATAATAATCCGGCATCCCCAGTTTTTATGCTGACTGTTTCTCTTAAATTAAATAATTACAGTAAAACAATGAAAAGGCAGCAGGAATTAGATGATTTCTAGTTAACTACTGCTGCTTATTAAATTAAACATTGCTACCCACTTTTATTTTGCATTTTTATTTAACATTGTTACATTTACAATGTCTTAAAAATGTTAAGTTTTTCATAATAATTTAGAAAAAGACAAGTTTGGCAAAGTAATTGGAAATATATTTATGCAAATTGGTGACATTTTGCATCTAACTATTAATTATACATAAAATAAACACAATGAAAAAGAATTTATTAATACTAACAATTTTTGCTATTGCAACTACAGTTAGTTTTTCACAAAAGAAAAACCTTACTAGTGCTATCATGATTGCAAAAGCTAAAAAGCCAAATTTTGTAAAAGCAAAAAGTTATATAGATAAAGCGACAATACACGAAAATACAAAAGAAGATGCTAAAACGTGGTTATGGAGAGCTAATATATATGCAGGTTTATCTAATAGTAAATCGGCTGCTGCCAAAGAATTAAGAGGAAAAATGGATGTTGTTTCAGAAGTAATGGAAGCCATGAAAATGACAAGTAAGCTAGATACAAAAGGTTATTATAGAAGAGATTTGAAAAACTTAGCTGCTCCAATGTATGATGTAACAAGAAATTTAGCATCGACTTCATTTAATAACAAGGAATATGAGGTCGCTTACAAAAACTTTGTTACTTCTCAAGAGTATGCAAAATTAATCGGAATGACTGACAGTGCTGGAATCTACTATACAGGAAGAACAGCAGATATCTTGAAAGATTATGACAATGCTATTTTGTATTACAAAAAATGTGTTGAGATACAATATGGAGGAGCAGATTTATACTTGAATTTAACTGAAGCTTACAACAAAGCTGAAAATCAAGAAGAAGCATCTAAAGTTATGGAAATAGCAAAAGCTAAGTTTCCAAACAATGTCAACATTATTTTGAGTGGGGTTAAAACACTATTGTCTGGAGGTAAACCAGCTGAGGCAAAAGTAGAATTAGAAAAAGCATTGATTAAATATGCTAATAACTTTTCATTGCAATATGCTGCAGGAATTACCTATAATGAAATGGAAATGTATACTACTGCTGTTATAGCTTATAAAAAAGCTTTGGAATTAAATCCTACAGATTTTAACTCTAAATATAATCTTAGTGTTGTATATAATAACATGGTAGTAAAAATGAATGATATCGTAAATGCTATTCCTTATAACGAAACTGCCAAATACGACAAAGCAAAATTAGAAAGAAATGATTTCATAAATAGTGTGTTACCATTTATAGAAAAAACATTTAATGAACAAGAAGAGCCATTGATTAAAAAAATTCTGAATAATTTTTACTCAATAACTAAGCAAAACGATAAGATTATGAAATAAGATTCATTTCTAATTTCTAAAAGCCTCTTGAAAAATTTGAAGAGGCTTTTTTTATGCCTAATTCATATTTATTTCTCAAAAGCACACTATTTGTGAAATATTTCGTTCTATTAGTGTAGGTTAGTTTTAATAAAGCCAAGCATAATTAATATAGATATGAAAAAATTTCTACCATTTACATAAAGTATTTCTCTTTTGAAAAGAGAAAAAGAAATTTTGAACACCTCTAAACTCATTAATTATGAAAAAGCTATCACAACTTACTGTATTCTCATTGTGTCTTATTGGTTCAGTAACAGCACAAGAAAACCTAGGAATGAGAAACGACAATTACAATCCGGTAAATGGTCAATTATTAAATCCATCTAATATTGTAGATGCCAAACCTTGGTTGGATATAAATATTGTAGGAGCAAGTGCGTATTTGAGAAATAACTTTGCATTTTATCCAAATTCAACCTTACTCAACTTTGACCAATACGATACGGACCCTAGTTACAAGATGAGTTTAGACAAGATAAAAGCCTTTGGTGATTTTGAAATCACAGGACCTTCAGCAAGTATTGGCATTGGCCGACATTCTTTTTCTGTATTTTCAAATGTTAGGGGAGTAGTAAATGCAAAAAATATTCCTGGTGTATTAGGTAAACTTAAAGGCAGTGAAGGATTAACTCTTGCCGATACCGGTACATACAATATTAATAACGCCAGGGTAAAATCAATGGTATGGGGAGAAATTGGAATTACTTACGGTAAAATACTAATTGCAACTAACGACAACATGCTGACTGGAGCTATTTCTGTAAAACGATTGTTTGGGTTTCAAAATACGGCTATTTTGGTAGATGATGCCTTGGTAAGAGTACCAACTCTAGAGAGCCAAATATTGATACAAACGAATGGAAAATATTCTTATACAGAACCGGAATTTAGTGCTGGAAAAGGCTGGGGGACTAGCCTTGGATTAACTTACAAGAAAATGAAGGAAGACGTAACGAGTTATATTCCTCATTCTACAAGGAGCGGTTGCGAACAAATAAATTATAAATACAAAATTGGAGTTTCTTTGCTTGATATTGGGTATATAAACTTTGATAATAACTCTTATTATGGAGATTTTGATGAAAATACAGCAGTGGATGATGTGAATTCTTTAAATGATTTAAGTGCAGAATCACAATCAAATCAGGCTGGATCAAGTTACAAGGCTTGGTTACCTGCAGCTGCCTCTTTGCAAGTAGATTATAATTTAAATGATAGAATTTATTTTAACGGAACAATCATTCAGAATTTTCCTACAGCAAACACTTACGGAGTTGAAAGAGCCAATACTTTGGCAGTTTCTGCAAGGTATGAAACTAATTACTTAGGGGTAGGAATCCCATTGTCCTTAAATAATTATGTGAATCCCCAAATAGGATTGGCAATTAGAATTGCGAATATTACAATTGGATCAGATAATTTTTTACCGTTATTTTTCAAGCATGATGAAATTAAGGCTGGAGATATTTACTTTAGTTTGAAACATACGTTTTTTAAAAATCCTAACTGCAAAGATCGTTTGGGAAGAAACAAAAAATCACGAAGTGTTAAATCTAAATTACTACAATCTAAAAGGAAATCATTGGATTGTCCTGCATTTTAATAATCACCATTTCACTCCAATCTTCCCAGTAGATTTTCTGCTTTCTAGCAAAGCATGAGCTTCGGCAATATTATCTACACTAAATTCTCCTCCAGAAATTGGCTTAATATTCTTGTTTTCTTTCATGAGTTTTACTACAGCTGTCAAACATTCACCTATTATTTCTGGTTTTTTATCTGCAATAGAAAGCATATTTACTCCTATAATTCCAGCTGATTTACCTAGTAACTGAAGCGGTTTTAATTTTCCTGTCTTTCTTAACAAAGAAAGTAAAGTAAATAAATTTGGTTTTTTACCAGAGATACTGGCAGCTCCATAATTTATTAACCTTCCACCCACAGAAAGTATTTTCATGTCTTTTTGTATGGATTCTCCCCCCATAGAATTGAAAATAACATCCGCTTTTATTCCATTTGATAATTTCATGAATTGATCCTGGCAATCCGTTTCTTTCAAATTGATTGGATGATCCAATCCATTCGATTTTAAATAATCAATTTTTTTGTTAGAACTAGTTAAACCATAAGTTTCACATCCTTTTGCTTTGGCAATTTGTGTCAAAGCTGTACCAACTCCTCCAGCTGCTGCATGAATTAAGACTTTGTCTCCTTTATGTAAATTAGTAATGTAACTACTTGCGAAATAAGCTGTGCAATATTGTGTAGCAATAGCTGTAGCTTCAGAAATAGATAGGGTATCGTCTATTTCTGTAATGGCAGTTACATCTGTTTTGGCAAATTGGGCATATCCTCCAAATTTTGTAAGTCCGACTACTCTTTTTCCAATCAACCCTTTGTCTTTCTCATCAAATACTTCTGTGATTTTACCTACTACATCATATCCAATTACACAAGGAATAGGAGGTGCTCCTTTGTATAAACCTTGACGCGCCATTACATCAGCATAATTTAATCCAAAACCTTCGCATTGGATCAATACTTCCCCTTTTTCCACAATTGGCATTGGAGTTTCTCTCAGCTCAAATGCTTTGTCAGAAGTTGTGTTTTTTACTAAAAATATTGCTTTCATATAATTTATAAATTAAAAAGGAATGAGTTAAAAAAATACGACTAACCCAATTCAAAGTGATTCAACATCTCAAAAAATTAAAAATAAGAATACTTAGCAGCTATTCGAATTTTATCGCTTTTACTGGAGTAATTCGGGCTACAAAAATAGAAGTGAAATACAAAATTGATAAGCCAATAATTACAGTTATAGCATTGATAATTATGAATTCATTCCATTCAAAACCAAGAGGTACTTTAGATAAATAGTACTTATCTTGAGGTAGTTTTATAAAGCCAAATTCACTTTGTAAACCAATTATAACAAAGGCTATCGCATTTCCAAGTAGTATTCCTTTTATCAAAATATCTGTACCTAAACGTATAAAAATATTTCTAACCATATTGTTTTGTGCTCCAAATGATTTAAGGATTCCTATCATGCTTATTTTTTCAACTATTAGAACTAATAATAAAGAAATAATATTGATTATTGCCACCATAATCATCAGTACAATAATTATTATTGCATTCATGTCTAAAACATTTAGCCAACCAAAAATTTCACTTTGTAAATCAGTTATTTTAGAGACTTTTAAAAATGGATCAGACATTCGACTAATTGTCAGTTCTTTTTCATTCAGAGTAGTAAAATCAGAAATGAATAATTCGAAACCCCCTACGTAGTATTTCATACTTCCCCCAGTTGTAGAAAGAGTAGTAGTAATTGTTCCATTTTTCCCTATATACTGCCTCACTGAATCATTGATCGATTCATACTCAAATTCTGTGTCAGTTATAATGCAGTTCCCATCTTTACTATCCACTTTTATATCCAGCCAAGCTGTATCAGCAATAGAAATAGGCTCCACATCTAAAGTCACAGTATTAATGCTAAAATCATTCACTACCATCTGAATAACGGTGTCTTTATTTGCGCAAAATTTTATTTTATTAAATGTTGAAAAAGCCCTATCTCCAAATTTGTAACGGTAATTTTCATTTCCTCCGGTAGCATTTCCAGAGATTACAATCTCATTATTTCTTGGTCTTGTTTCCAAAAATAAAGAAGAGAAAACACCCCAACCATTCAATTTTTGAGTGTGTTTTATATCAATAAAAACGAACTGATTATCAAATTCTTCTAATCCAGTTTCGAAAATACCTGAGACAATAAATTTTCTAGGAATAGGTTTTTTACCATTAAAAAAGTAACACCTTACTTTATCGTTTACTTTCAACTTAAGTCGTTTGGCAATAAAATTAGAAATCAATATTTCATTACTCAGTTCATCTTTAGTAACAGAAAAATAATTTCCTTCAATAATTTTATCGTTTAAGTTCTCCCAATTAAAATCATGGTTTATTCCTTTGAAAACGATTCCTTCAATGTCTCGATTTATCTTAGTTTCGTCTTCATAAACAACTGTGTCGGCATTGGATTGAATAATTCCTGCTTTGGTTGCAAACGTTTGAATGTGTTCAATTCCCTCTTCTTTCTCTATGTTAGGATAAAACGGTTGATTAATTTTTATTGGAGAAGTTTCGAGGGTGTAATTAGTTCCCCCATCAGTTATTTGAATATGCGAAGAGAAATTGACGACCTTATTCTTTATTTCCCTCTGGAACCCTTTTACAACAGAAATAGAAATTAACATAACTAGCATACTTATTGTTATACTAGTAATTGCTACCTTGATGATAGGTTTAGAAAATTTATTTCCTGAGCTCAGTTCTTTTCTAAGTTTTTTTGAAATAAATTTACTCGTCAAGGGATAATTGTTTTTTAATTAGTTGCTCTAAAATTACATAAAATATGATGATTCGTACTCTCCTTCTTTTTTCTTTTTTACAATTTGCATTTTTACAAGGGAAATCACAAGAAATGTTATTCAAAGTATCTTACGATACATCAATAATTACTGGAGCTGAAAGAGTAGATTTCTACCTAAATAAATTAAAAGGAAAAAGAGTTGCAATTGTAGCAAATCAGACTTCATCAATTAAAAATACTCATTTGGTCGATTCACTTTTGTCGTTGGGTATTAATGTAAAAAAAGTATTTTCACCCGAGCATGGATTTAGAGGAAATGCATCTGCAGGGGAACATGTAAAATCATCCATGGATGTAAAAACAGGCTTACCTTTAGTCTCATTGTACGGAACAAACAGAAAACCTACTGCAGTACAATTAGCTGATATCGATATTATTATTTTTGACATACAAGATGTTGGAGCAAGGTTTTACACTTACATTTCGACTATGCACTACATAATGGAAGCATGTGCAGAAAACAAAAAAAAGGTATTAATATTGGATCGCCCCAATCCTAATGGATTTTATGTAGATGGACCAATTTTAGAAGAAAAACACAAATCATTTGTTGGAATGCATCCAATTCCTGTGGTTCATGGATTAACTGTAGGGGAATTGGCAAAAATGATAAATGGAGAAGGCTGGTTAAAAGGAAAAGTTAAATGCGAATTGGAAGTGATAGAATGTATTAATTATTCTCACAAAGATTATTACAAATTACCAATTGCACCTTCTCCTAATTTACCTAATATGTCTTCGGTTTATTTGTATCCATCTATTTGTTTTTTCGAAGGAACCTCAGTAAGTGTTGGAAGAGGAACGGATTTTCCATTTCAAATAATTGGCTCACCTTATGTTTTAGAAACCTCTTATTCATTCATACCATCACCTAATATTGGTTCTAAAAACCCAAAATACAAGGACGTAAAATGTAACGGATACAACTTGAGTCTTTTTGGTTTGTTATACATAAGAAATACTAAAAAAATGTATTTGCAATGGTTATTGGGAATGAACGAAAAAACAAAAGGAAAAGATTTTATTACTAGAACTTCATTTTTTGATAAATTGTCTGGAACTAGCACATTAAGAAGTCAAATTAAGGAAGGGAAATCTGAGGAAGAAATTCATAATTCATGGGAAGATGGATTAAAAGAATACAAATTAATGAGAAGTAATTATTTATTGTATGAGGATTTTGAGTAAATAAATTCCGATATCAGACTTTTTTGTAAACTTACTTTTGACTGAAAGATAAAAGTTAATGTTTTACAGAGCTATATTATATCAACATTTCTGCTGTTTTTTATTTTCAATTATCGAGAACAGATTTACAAACCTTGTTTAAATCATTTTAATTGACAAATATTACTCCTTTCTCTTAACTATTCCTATTTTTGTTAGAACAAGATAATTCTAAACAAAAATAATGTCTAAACCATCCATACCAAAAGGAACAAGGGATTTTTTACCACAAGTAATGGTAAAAAGAAACTATATTTTTGATACTATTAAATCAGTTTTTCAAACTTTTGGTTACTTACCTATAGAAACTCCAACCATGGAGAAGACTGAAACTCTAATGGGTAAATATGGAGAAGAAGGGGATAGACTAATTTTTAAAGTGCTTAATTCTGGAGAATTTCTTAATAAATCAAACAAAGAAGCTTTTACTGATAATAATTCTATACGTTTTGCTAATTCTATAGTAGAAAAAGCATTGCGTTATGACCTGACTGTTCCCTTTGCACGATTCGTAGTTCAAAACAGAAATGAAATAGATTTACCGTTCAAAAGATATCAGATTCAACCTGTTTGGAGAGCTGACAGACCACAAAGAGGTAGATACAGAGAATTTTACCAATGTGATGTAGATGTGGTTGGAAGCGAATCTTTATTGTATGAAGTAGAATTGATTCAGATATTTGATAAAGTATTATCTAGCTTAAAACTAGAGGATTTTACAATTAAAATAAATAACAGAAAAATCCTTTCTGGGCTGGTAGAAGTAGTAGGAGAATCAGACAAATTGATTCCTATTACTGTGGCTATTGATAAATTAGATAAAATAGGAGAGGAAGGAGTTGTAAAGGAATTAAGAGAGAAAGAAGTTTCCGAATCTGCTATTGAAAAACTAAAACCAATTTTAACAATTTCGGGATCTAATGAAAACTTATTGGAAGCAGTAAGTTTAATAGTTTCTTCTTCAGAAATTGGAGTAAAAGGAATTGAAGAACTTACAGAAGTGCTAGAAATGGTAAAATCATTAGGATTAGACAAAGCAAAACTAGAATTTGACCCTTCGCTTGCTAGAGGATTAAACTATTACACAGGAGCAATATTTGAAGTAAAAGCCAATAATGTGAACATTGGAAGTATTTGTGGAGGTGGTCGTTATGACGACTTAACTAGTATTTTTGGAATGAAAGACTTATCTGGAGTTGGAGTTTCCTTTGGTGCTGATAGGATTTTTGACGTGCTTGAAGAATTAGATTTATTCCCTAAAGAACTATTATCCTCTACTCAGCTTATGTTTGCAAATTTTGGAAAATTAGAAGCAAAACAATCAATGAAATGGTTGAAAGAATTAAGAGCTCATGGAATACCTTCGGAAATTTATCCAGATAATTCTAAGATGAAAAAACAAATGACTTATGCCAACAACAAAAACATTCCATTTGTAGCTTTAGTGGGAGAAAATGAATTGGCAAATAATTCAATAACATTAAAAAATATGGAGACTGGAGACCAAAACAGTTATACAATTAAGGAATTGGTTATTTTTTTTAATGCAACAAGATTTTAATAAATGAACAGACATCAAATTTCATCCGATACTATTACTCTATCTACGATAGAAGAAATAATTAAAAATAATAAAAAAGTTGAATTGTCAGATTCAGCTAAACAAAAAGTACAAAAATGCCGTCAATATTTGGACGATAGAATGGCTTCTGGACAAGAAGTAATTTATGGAATTAATACTGGTTTTGGTTCTTTGTGTAATACAGTAGTTTCTAGAGATGAACTAGGCCAATTACAACATAATTTAGTAATGTCACATGCTTGTGGTTTGGGCGAAGAAGTACCAGAAGAAATTGTACAATTAATGCTTTTATTAAAGATTCAAGGACTATCCTACGGTCATTCAGGAATATCAATTAATACTTTAACTTTATTGATTGAATTATTTAATAATCAAGTATTTCCAGTTGTTTATTCTCAGGGAAGCTTGGGTGCAAGTGGAGATTTAGCACCTTTAGCTCACATATCTTTAACCTTAATTGGAATGGGAGAAGTGAACTACAAAAACGAAAGAAGAAAATCAATAGACGTACTAAATGAATTGGGATTAAAACCAGTTCAATTGCAATCCAAAGAAGGATTAGCATTATTGAATGGAACTCAGTTTATGCAAGCTTTTGGAGTACATATTTTAACTAAAGCAAATAAATACAAATCAATAGCAGATTTGATTGCAGCTGTTTCTTTGGAAGGTTATAACGGTCACAAATCACCATTCAATCCATTGATTCATAAAGTTAGAAATCAAAAAGGACAAGCTGCAACAGCAGAAAATATCCTTAATTTTTTGGAAGGAAGTGAAATTCTAAATCAAAAAAAACAAGACGTACAAGATCCTTATTCTTTCAGGTGTATTCCACAAGTTCATGGGGCTAGTAAGGATATGATTGACTACGTAACAACTATTTTTGAAACTGAAATAAACTCAGTTACTGATAACCCAACTATTTTTCCTGATGAAGATTTAATTATCTCTGCAGGGAATTTTCATGGACAGCCATTAGCAATTACTTTAGACTCACTAGCTTTGGCTTTGGCAGAACTTGGAAGTATTAGTGAAAGAAGAATTTATAAATTGATTGGTGGATTTAGAGATTTACCTGCTTTTTTAGTTAAAAATCCGGGATTAAACTCAGGATTTATGATTGCTCAATACACAGCTGCTAGTGTGGTGAGTCAAAACAAACAATATTGCACTCCAGCTGTTGTAGATACTATTGACTCTTCAAATGGACAAGAAGATCATGTGAGCATGGGAGCAAATGGAGCTACTAAATGTTTCAAGGTATTTGAAAACATGGAAAAAGTACTAGGAATTGAATTACTTGCTGGTTTTCAAGCTATGGAATTTAGAAAAGAATTAAAATCTTCTTTAGCTATTGAGAATCTGAAACAAATATACAGAGAGAAAATAGCGTTTATAGAAAATGATGTTGAACTTCATCTTGAAATGAAGAAATCCATTGCATTTGTTCAAACTTTGGTTAGAATATAATATACTGAATTTAATAAGTTGTTAATTAAGATAATAATTAATTCTAATGCTAGAAAATAGCACAGAATTAATTCATAAAAAAGAAAATAATAGTATGAGAGATATAATTGAAAAAGCATGGGATAACCGTGAAATGTTAAAAGAAGAATCGACAAGAAAAGCAATTGAAGCGGTAATTGAAGAAATAGACAAAGGAAGATTAAGAGTTGCAGAACCTTTATTAAATGGAGATTGGCAAGTGAACGAATGGGTAAAAAAAGCAGTTGTAATGTACTTTCCTATTCGTAAAATGGAAACGATTGAAATGGGACCTTTAGAGTTTCATGATAAAATGGCGCTTAAGAAAAATTATGCTGAACTAGGAGTAAGAGTTGTTCCTCATGCAGTTGCAAGATACGGAGCTTACTTGAGTAAAGGAGTTATTTTAATGCCTTCTTATGTAAATATTGGAGCATACGTAGACGAAGGAACAATGGTAGACACTTGGGCAACAGTTGGTTCTTGTGCTCAAATTGGTAAAAATGTACATTTGAGTGGAGGGGTAGGTATTGGTGGAGTTCTAGAGCCATTACAAGCTTCTCCAGTAATCATCGAAGACGGAGCATTTATTGGCTCAAGGTGTATTGTAGTAGAAGGAGTGAAAGTAGGAAAAGAGGCAGTACTTGGTGCAGGTGTTGTTCTAACAAAATCTACAAAAATAATTGATATAACTGGAGAAACTCCAATTGAATATAGAGGCGAAGTACCTCCAAGAAAAGTTGTAATCCCAGGAACTTATCCAAAGAAATTTGCTGCTGGAGAATATAATGTTCCATGCGCATTGATAATTGGTGAAAGAAAAGCTAGTACAGACCTTAAGACTTCTCTTAATGATGCTTTGAGAGATAATAATTTAGCCGTATAAAAAAAATAACTTATGTATACATTTAGACGATTTACAAAAAAACAGATGTTCTTTTGGACAATAAAAGATACTATATTCTTTTTCATTGTCTCCATTTTTCCTGTTACTTTATATTTTTTCACAGGATGGCATTGGATGGTAATTCCATCTTTACCAATTGCATTGCTTGGAACAGCTGTAGCTTTTAATATTGGTTTTAAAAATAGCAATGCATACGATAGAGGTTGGGAAGCTCGAAAAATATGGGGTGGAATTGTCAATTATTCTAGAACATTCACTGTAATGGTTTCTGATTATATAAGTGATTTACATTTAGATGGAGATATTTCAGAAGAAGAGTTAAAAAAAATCAAAAAGAGATTGGTTTATCGTCATATTGCATGGCTTACAGCTTTAAGGTATCAACTTAGAGTACCTAAAGAATGGGAGCATTTTTTTCATAAGGATATTAATAAAATGAAAGATAAATTATATTTTTCAGTTGATGAGCACGACATACCAATAGATTCAGTAATAAAAGAGTATCTATCAGATGAAGAAATGAAAGATGTACTTTCTAGAGTAAATCCAGCTACGAATTTGATAAAAAATCAATCTAAAGATATTTCAGAGTTGAGAAAAAGAGGATTATTAGATGATTTTAGACATATGGATTTCACACGTATTTTGGAAGAGTTTTATAATCTACAAGGAAAATCAGAGAGAATAAAAAACTTTCCTTTGCCAAGGCAATACACTAGTGTTAGTTATTATTTTGTAATGTTATTCGTTATACTTTTACCCTTTGCAATGCTTGATGCATTTGAGACAGATGAAATTTCACAAGTGTATAATTGGAAAGTGTGGTTTGCAGTTCCTTTTAGTATGATGGTTTCATGGGTGTTTTTCACTATGGAAAAAATTGGAGATTACTCAGAAAATCCATTTGAAGGTATAGGAAATGATGTCCCAATTACATCATTAGCTCGTACAATTGAAATAGATTTGAAAGACATGTTAGACGAACAGGACTTACCAGATCCTATTAAATCAAAAAATGGAGTAATCATATAATATGTTTGTTACCAAAAATACAATATCAGCTATAAAAAATTATTTCTTTAATGAATTAACTCCAGTTTTCCACAAAACAGAGGTTGAATCATTTTTTTATTTACTTTCTGAGCAATTTTTAGGATTTTCAAAATCTGAGATCTTA
Source organism: uncultured Flavobacteriales bacterium (assembly GCA_905182785.1). Lineage (GTDB taxonomy): Bacteria > Bacteroidota > Bacteroidia > Flavobacteriales_D > CAJJDF01 > CAJJDF01. Next base: position 42,635 of record CAJJDF010000034.1, on the reverse strand, counting down.
TTGAGTATGAACAAAAGTATATCTGAATCAGAAATGCTTTTATTTCATTATGCAATTAAAGATTTAAAATTAGAAAAACCAGTTCAATATATTACAGGTAATCAATACTTCTATGAAAATGAATTTATCGTAAACGAACATACTTTAATTCCTAGACCAGAAACTGAGGAACTAGTAGATTTGATTATTAAAGAAAATAAAGATTTTGAAGGAGTAATATTAGATATAGGAACAGGTACGGGCGTTATAGCAATATCATTAGATTTAAAACTAACAAGTAGTAAAGTAATTGCATTTGATGTTTCTAATGAAGCTTTAAAACAAGCAGAGAAGAATAAAATAGCTTTAAATTCTAAAGTAGAATTTTTGTATCAAGACATATTAAATTCGGATTACAAAGGAGATAAATTTGATATTATAGTGAGTAATCCACCATACGTTAAGATGGAAGAAAAGGAGTTGATGAATAGTAATGTTTTAGATTACGAACCACATTTGGCTTTGTTTGTTGAAAACAATAATGCTTTGATATTTTATATTAAAATCATTGAATTTGCATTGGAATATTTAAACCCTAAAGGAAAATTATATTTTGAAATAAATGAACAATATGGAAAAGAAATAGCAGAATTATTGCAAAATAATTTTCAGGATATCGGAATAGTAAAAGACATCTATGGTAAAGACAGAATAGTAAAAGCTACTAGAATATAATGAGAAGATACATTTTTACCATAGTGATATTAATTTATGCTATTTCTGCTTACTCTCAAACAGATACAGATAAAAAGGATAAGTATAAGTTTGTTGCAAGTTTTGATATGAGAAACTCTATAATTATTGGTCATTCAGTAAAGTTTAACGGAGTTAAGTTAGGATTAGGAATTTCAAGACATAAGTTTGGCTTAGGTTTATATGGCTTAAGAAAACCTGTACTTACAATGGATAATAAAATAGATTCATTAGATGCAACAGATACAAATCGATACCATTATGGATTTATTAGTTTCTATTATGAAAGAATCTTATTTCATTCAAAAAGATGGGAAATTACAGCACCTTTTTATTTGAATTTCGGGTCATTAAAAGGAGAGTACTTATCTGATAAAAGAATTTACAAGCCATTTTTAGATAGAGGAGTAACTTCTGTAATAATTTCGGTTAAAAGCCATTTTAAAATAGTTAGATGGGTTGGATTACAAGCTGGAGTAGGGTATAACTTTATTTTATCAGGAGACAAACGAACTAGGAAAGCCCTAAATGCTCCTTTTTATTCATTTGGAGTAAAAATATTCTTAGGTGAGGTTTGGAAAATAACCACCAACAAAGAATATCGAAAATCTGATTGGAAAGAATGAAGAAAAACCTTCTCATATTACTGTTAATATTTGTTTCAAGTTTTGTAAACTCCCAGTTTTACAAAAAGCATGAAGACAACCAATTAAAGTTCTATGGTATATTTGATACTCGTAATTCTATTGTTTTTGAAGAAAACCTTGGCTATTATGGGATTAAAATAGGAATGGGAAATAAACGAGTAAGGTTTGGATTTGGGTATCACATCTTACATAAAAGTATAGTTAGAATTTGGAGTGAAAAAAACTATTTTAAACCCTTGTTTTTCGAAGAACAATATTATTCATATAAACCACTAAGCATCTATATTGATCCTATTTTATATCAAACTCAAAGATGGGAATTATTATTGCCAATTCACCTAGGAGTAGGTCCTCTAAAAGCTTTTGAATACGACACACTAGGTAACGAAAAGAAAATATTGACTAAAGATTTTGTCCCTTCAATAACCGTTTCAATAAAAGCTAATTACAGGGTGTTTAAATGGATTGGTGTAACAGCCGGGTTTGGAGATAATTTTGTATTTTTAGATGATTCTCAATTTGGGAAAGAATTCAATACATTCTTTTACTCATTTGGAGTGAAATTATTTTTTGATGAATTTGGAAAATTTGCAAAAGAAAAGGAATACAGAAAAAAATATTTATTCAAAATAGATTTTATAGATGATTGATGCTAAAAAAAGAATAGAAGAATTGACCCTGCAGCTTCAGGATTATAATTATAATTATTATGTTTTAGATAATTCTTTAATTACTGATTTTGAATTTGATACTTTACTAAAAGAACTCCAAGATTTAGAAGAAAAATATCCAGAATTTGCCTCAGAAAATTCACCTACTAAAAGAGTGGGAGGAGAGGTAACTAAAAAGTTTGAACAGGTTATACATAAATATCCCATGCTTTCTTTATCAAATAGTTATTCTAAAGAAGATATTATTGATTTTGAAACAAGAATAAAAAAACTGACTAATGATGAAATCGAATACGTTTGCGAATTAAAGTATGATGGAGTTGCAATTGGAATTCAATATGTAAATGGTGTATTTCATCAGGCAGTTACTAGAGGGGATGGAACAAAAGGAGAAAATGTATCCACTAATGTAAAAACAATCAAAACAATTCCTTTAAAACTAAGAGGTGATTTTCCTAAAGATTTTGAAATTAGAGGAGAGATATTCTTCCCTTTAGAAAACTTTGAAAGGCTGAATAAATCGAGAGAAGAAAATGACGAACCCTTATATGCAAACCCAAGAAATACAGCTTCTGGGACATTAAAATCATTAGATTCTAGCATAGCTGCAAAAAGGGGATTAGACTGTTATTTATATGGAATTTATGGAGATAACATTGAAATCGACAACCATTATGAATTAGTAAAAAAAGCAAAAGATTGGGGATTTAAAATACCTCTAGAAGAGAATAATTACATAAAGAAAACATCTAGTATAGAAGGAATCCTGGAGTTTATAGACTATTGGGCAGAAGAAAGAAAAAATCTTCCTTTCGAGATTGATGGAGTTGTAATAAAAGTAAATCATTACGACAATCAAAATAGACTGGGATATACAGCAAAATCACCAAGATGGGCAATTGCTTATAAATTTAAAGCAGAAAGAGTCAGTACAATCCTAGAAAAAATAACCTACCAAGTTGGAAGAACGGGAGCAATTACCCCAGTAGCTAATTTAACCCCAGTTCAATTGGGAGGAACAACTGTGAAACGAGCTTCTCTTCACAATGCAGATATTATAGAAAAACTTGAAGTACGAGAAGGTGACACTATTTTTGTAGAAAAAGGAGGAGAAATAATTCCAAAAATAGTTGGAATAGATTTTGATAAACGACCGACCAATTCTATTCCATTTCAGTACATTACAAATTGCCCAGAATGCAATGCTCCACTAGAACGACAAGAAGGAGAAGCTAATCATTATTGCGTAAATGAAAACGGTTGCGCAACTCAAATTAAAGGAAAGATTCAACACTTTATTGCTCGTAAAGCAATGAATATAGATGGATTGGGAACCGAAACCATTGTAGTGTTGTATGATAACGGATTAATAAAGAATATTTCAGATTTGTATTCTCTTCACTATGATGAGTTAATTGGTTTAGATAGAATGGCAGAAAAATCTGTTAATAACATGTTAGATGGAATTGAAACTTCAAAAAAAATTCCATTTGAAAAAGTGCTTTTTGCTTTAGGAATAAGATTTGTTGGTGATACAGTAGCGAAAAAACTAGCCAGAAATTTTAAAACAATAGATAATATCATTTCCGCATCCTTTGAGTCTTTAATAGAAGTGGATGAAATAGGAGATAGAATAGCTCAAAGTTTAATTAACTTTTTTGCTAAACAAGAAAATCAATTAATCGTAGAAAAATTAAAACAAAAAGATTTAAAGTTTGAAGTAGAAGAAGTGGAAGGAGCAACTAACACGTTAGAAGGAATGATATTTGTCGTTTCTGGAGTATTTAATCAGTTTTCAAGAGACGAACTAAAAAAATCCATAGATAAGAACGGAGGAAAAGTATCTAGTTCTATTTCAAGTAAAACGAGTTACCTTGTTGCTGGAGATAATATGGGGCCAGCTAAACTAAAAAAAGCGGAGAAACTAGAAGTAAAAATAATTAGCGAAGAAGAGTATATTAAATTAATTAAGTAATTATTACTTAAAGCAACTTTACTTTGTAATTTTGTGACAATAAATGAAATTAATAGAAAACATAAAAAATGCTTTAGGCAAAAGGAAAATTGATAAAATTTTACAATCAAATAAAAGAAGATTGAAAGTTGTTAATTATTCTAATGCAAAATCTATAGGAGTGATTTATCCAGTTACTACAACAGATTATCAATACTTTATAAACAAATTTATCGACTACTTAAGAGAAGAGGTTGGATTCAAATCTATTGTTTCCATTGGATATTGTGATACCAAAAAAATTCCCAATTTCATTATCAATCAATCCATAAAATATCAATACTTCACAAAAAGTGATTTAAATAGGAATAACTTCGGAATCTCCAAAGAAGTCAAAGATTTTATAAAAAATGATTTCGAAATTTTAATCGATTTCTCTAGAGATAATATAAATCCGATTAAACACATTATTGCAAGCTCTAAATCAGGGCTTAAAATTGGAAGACACTCCAAAGAGAACGAAAAGTATTTTGATTTTATGGTAGAAATGGAAAAAACAGCTCCCGTAAGTCAATTTATTAATCAAGTAAATACATTTTTAAAACAAGTTAAACCAAATTAAAATGAACAACTTAAAAGGACTAGGAGTTGCCATGGTTACTCCTTTCAAGGTCAATAAAGAAATAGACTATCCAGCATTAGAAAAACTAACCAACTACTTAATTGATGGAGGGGTAGATTATTTAGTTGTGATGGGAACAACCGGAGAAGCTGCTACCCTTTCTATGATAGAAAAACAAGAAATATTAGATTTTGTAATTAAAATTAACAACAAAAGGTTACCAATTGTATTTGGAATAGGAGGTAACGATACAATAAAAATGGTAGATGATTATAATTACTTTAAATTAGATGATGTCTCTGCAATACTTTCGGCAAGTCCTTATTATAGCAAGCCAAGTCAAGAAGGAATATATCAACATTATAAGTTTCTGTCAAAGAACATGAATCATGACATTATACTTTATAACGTACCAGGAAGAACAGCTTCCAACATGACAGCCGAAACAACAATTAGAATTGCAGAAGAATTCAAAAATGTAATTGCAATCAAAGAAGCCTCAGGAGACTTAGGTCAAGTAATGCATATTATAAATAAAAAACCACAAGACTTTCTTGTGATCTCAGGAGATGATGCACTTACTTTACCAATGATATCAACTGGTGCAGAGGGATTAATCTCTGTAATAGCAAACTCTCACCCAGTAGTTACAAAGAATTTAGTTGCCAAAGCACTAGACGGAGATTTCATGTCATCAAGAAAATCACACTATCAATTATTAGAATTAATTGAAGCAATCTTTGCAGATGGAAATCCTGGAGGAGTAAAAGAAATTTTAAAAATAATGGATATTATGGGCAATAACGTACGCCTTCCTTTGGTTCCTGTAAATAAAAAAGTAAATGAAAAATTATTAATACTATTAAATAATTAAAAAACTACTCAATATGTTTGCTTTTAATAAAGGGGTTTATATATTTGCAAACCGTTAGCGATTCAGTAGCTCAGTTGGTAGAGCAACGCCCTTTTAAGGCGTGGGTCCTGGGTTCGAATCCCAGCTGGATCACAACAGCAATTCAAAACCTCCTATTACTAGGAGGTTTTGTTGTTTAAAGCCTTTTTTTAACAATTTTAAAGACTAATTAATTATACTTTAAAAGTATTCTTTTTGCACTAAATAATATAATTCTAGAAATAGATGAATAATTTAACACTACTTACAAGACTGTAAAACAGTGTTAGCAAAACACTATAATTAGATATTATATACAATTTTAATTCATTCCCTTTTAAACAATTAAAGTTGTTTTTTTTAAACAACAACTTTAATGTATTATTTTGAAAGAAGATTAACTAAATTTTAAAACAAACGATGTAATCAATTTATTTAGAAAATAGACTCCAAAACATCCTTGAATACCTTGGTTTTATTAGGATTAAAAATCCTAATAATTAGAAAGAAAACTAACTATAATAGTACTTTAGAAGTATTTTAGACTACCTTCATTTTTTTGTTGGATGAACTTACATAATCCTAAGCTAGTTGGAACCTTCCGCGAATAAAAGTGCTGGAGATGATTTTTCATATATTTTACATCATAAATAAATTTAGTAATAAATAAAATGAAGGAAACCAATCTACTTAATAGTCTAATTAAAAAAAATATAGACACCATTAAATATTGTATACCGAAATTTAAAATACATTTTTCGGTAATAATATTAACTCCTATTATAGTATTATTTTTTTCAATTAACATTTCTGCCCAGTCACTAAATTTAGGAGTAACGGAACAGTTTGCCCTATTTACATCTTCTGGGGCATTGAGTAATACTGCAACGTCTTTTATCGGAGGAAATATAGGTACAAATAATGGTGCAATAACTGGATTTGGATCCCCAACTAATGTTACAGGAACAATAGATTCGGCTAATGCCTTAACTGCTCAGGGTGTAATTGATGTACAAGACCTATACAATCAATTACTTGTTATTCCTCAAACAATTTTTGGTCACACACCTGCATTTGGTGGAGGTGAAACAGTTTTGCCAGGAGTATATGCCGAAGCAGGAGCTGGATCAGCGGCAGGAACTCTAATACTAGATGGCCAAGGAGATTTCAGTTCAGTTTTTATATTTAAATTTGGAGGAGCATTTACCACAGGAGCAGGTGCCAATATAGTATTGATCAACGGAGCTTTACCTTGTAATGTGTTTTGGGCATCTGGAGGTGCTATAGCAATGGCGACAAATACACAAATGAAAGGAACGCTTATTTCTGGGGCAGGAGCAGTTTCAATAGGTGCTGGAGGAACAGTAGAAGGAAGAATGCTTACTAATAGTGGAGCGGTATCTGTATACCAAGTTACAATAACAGCTCCAGTTCCATGTGTAAAAGTATTCAGAAGGTTTTGGGTAAAAGCTGACGATGGATTAGTTGGCTCTCCTTTAGTTAGTAAATGGAAAAATCAAGATCTACCAAATGATTCTTTGTATACTATTTCAGGAGAAGAGCCTACTTATGTATCTAATTCCATAAATTTCAATCCATCCTTATTATTTGATGGATCCACTACTAAAATGATAAAACCAGGAGGGGCTATTATCACAGGTTTTAATTTACACGAAACATCATTTGTAGTTTCTATACCTAAATCAATAAAAAACCAATATTTATTGGAAGAGCCCTTATCAGGTGTTAATAGCTTTGGAGTTGTTGATGTTTCGGGAGATGGAAAATCTTATTTTGACGCAGGTACACAAAATGAACAATCTGTTGCTTGGGGAGGAACACTCAATACACCTTATTTATGGTCATTTATTCAATCCAATACTGCCGAAAGTATTTCTAGAAACGGATTAGAAATATCAACAAAATCCGGTGGAACTGTAAAAGGGAATGGAGATACGACCTTTGTTGGTTCAGATAATATTAACCGACACTATGATGGTAATATTGCTGAAATTATGAATGTTGAACACGTTTTAGGAAATACATTTTTACTAAACGAAATAAATATAATAGAATCATATTTAGCAATTAAATATGGGATAACATTAGACCAAATAAACGACAATGACAATGACGGTACAGTGGGAACCGATTATACTTTGTCTGACAGTACATCAGCTTGGGAAGATTCAGTTTCAACAACCTATATACATGACATTACCGGTATTGGGCAAGATGATTTTTACGGTTTAGATCAAAGACAAAGTAAAAGCGTTAATCCAGATGGCATGGTAACCATAGGTTTAATGAATATTGCTGTAAACAATTTAGCACACCTAACTCCATTTACTAATGATAAAATTACCCTAATGTGGGCAAATAATGACAGTTCTAAAAATACTTGGGTTAATAGTGAAACTCAAGCAGGATTTAACATCATTTATCGATTAAAAAGAGAATGGTTAGTCGAAGAGAACTATAATGATGTGGGCGAATTGTTGGTTCAAATTGACAGTGCAGATTTACCAACCCCACCAATGGGAGTAGACAAACCGCTTTATTTAGTTATTGATGAAGATAAAGATGGAGATTTTTCAACTGGAGAATTACGCTTATCTAAAATGGATAAGACTAATGGTGTTTGGCAAGGTGATATAAACCTAGCAGATGGTGAATATTTCACATTTATGTATATTCAATTTGATAGGATGCGACACGGAAAGTTCTTTTTTAATGGGAAGGAAAAAACCTATTTTTGGCTTCAAAACCTATAGATTAAAAATCATTAATGATAGTTCGTTTCTTTAATGAATAACAGATTAAAAATTTATTAAATAATAGATATATGAGAATTAGTAAAGGAAAGGTTATTTTATTTGTTATTTTATTTGTTGTACCATCTATGGTATTTTCACAATATTATACTTCATTACAAATTAGTGCAATTAATACGAATAAAACTGCAGGAGAAGGAGATATGTACCTAGACACAGTAAATAATGACTATTATATAGGTTTAACAACTGGTATTTTAGCAAAAATAGGAGATGTAATAGATGAAAAGATTGATACTATTTTTATAACAGGTGATACTCTTATTATAGTAGAAGGGGAGGATACAATTTATGTTACTCTTAATGAAGAAAATGGTTGGCATGAAGTAGGAGGAAGTATTGGCGCAGATAATATCAATGATAATATTTTTACTCAAGGAAATGTTGGGATTGGTGTATTAAATCCTCTTAATAATTTACACGTAGTCCCAGCTGCAGGTTCAGACGCTATTCGTATTGGAGGTTTACGACCTGCACAAGCAAATGATACGGCCTTACTTATTGTAGACCCAGCTACAGGTGTAGTTAGATATTTAGATTTAGACTCACTTTTTTTACCAAAAGGAGAGCTTTACTTTGCTGCAGAATATGCAGGTGCTGTTTTCGATACTATTAACGGAACCGCAGGAGAACATTTTGGTTATATGACATCTAATCATAGTCCAATACAAAATATGAACCATTACGAATGGTATTCTCCAAGTTCAACAGATCAATATTATGATGTAAAACTTAGATTAAAAGTCCCTCTAGATTATAAATCTTGGGGAATAACCACAATTGCAAACCAGAGTGAAGTTAATGGAGCTATATCAGTAGAGGTTCAAAACGTTACACAGGGAACTAGTATAACTCCTCTTGTAAATGTGACTAATATATTATGGACATATACAACTCTTAATTTAGCATCATTTGCAACAGACCCTGGAGATATTATAAATGTAATTATTACCATGAAAAGTAAAGATTCTTCTTTTTCTAGATCAGGTGATATTCTTTTAACCTACAATAAATAATATTTTAAAGGAAATAAGAAGAATGATAGACCTCCTTATTTTGACTATTTCTCCTAATAATTTAGGATGTTATGAAATAATTAACCTTCTGTTTTTCAAATTAAAAAGGAATGAAAACTAAATTAAAATAGCCATAAACCTTTCTCAAAATTAAGTTAAAATGATTTCAATTTAGAGCTAAAGTAAAGAAGTTTAATTTTCTTTCAAGTTATTCTATCAAAATCATTGCTTTTAATAAAGAGATTTATATATTTGCAAACCGTTAGCGATTCAGTAGCTCAGTTGGTAGAGCAACGCCCTTTTAAGGCGTGGGTCCTGGGTTCGAATCCCAGCTGGATCACAACAGCCAAAAAGCCTTCTAAGCATTAGTTTAGAAGGCTTTTTTAATGCATTATATTTTCTATTTAATTAATTCATTGATATTAGAGATTTGTAAAAAATAAAAAAGCCATTTCAATATAAATTGAAATGGCTTTTTTAAATTAGTTTTTTAATCTAATGCACAACTAATTTTTTATTACTCTATGATTAGATACTATATCATTTTGTCTAGTTCTGATAATATAAACTCCATTATCAAAACTACTTAGATCAATTGTAGATGAATTTCTTTCAGTAAAAAGAAGTTTCCCTTCCATATTGTACAATTCTATTTCATTAATAAAAGTTTCAGATTCTATTTTAACTAATCCATTTGTAGGATTTGGGTAAATAGAAACATCATCTATAGATAATTCAGGAGTACTTAAATAAGCAGCTTGTCCAAATACATTATCAAAATAGATAGTGTCATCAGCAGCTCTTGCTACAAAATCTGGAAATACAACTAATTGATCGTAAGTTCTTCCATTACCAATATGAGAAGTGAAATCAAATGTTAATTGCTCCCATTGATTAATTAATGTATTTGCTACTTTAATTTCACCTGTAGACCAAGCTGAATTTGTAACTAATTTAATTCCTACATCACTAATCTTTGTCTTGTAAACCATAATTCTAATAATTGCATTGGATGCAGTAATAGTAAATGTACCAATATCAGAACCGTGCATAGTTTCACAACCAGCCCAAGGATTACCAGTTTGTAATGCAACAAATTTGGCTACAGTAGGAGACGTGTTAATCCCAGATGGATTAGGGTTTACTACAATTTGTAATGCTGGATTTGTTGTGTTTTCAAACACAGACCAACTCCAAGATGCACCATGCCCAACAGTTTCAAAATCTACAGGAACATTTTGTGTTAAAGCTATGGACGTCATCATTAAGAATAGCCCAGTAAAGTATTTTTTTTTCATAATATTGTTTTATTAGTATTTAATTTTAACTAATAATACAAAAAAAACACTTAATGTACAAATTACAATAAGATTGTCAGTTAACTGACTTATAATAATTTTAAGTTAGAATTATCTAAATAAATGAAAAGCTCCTTTAATATTAATCGTTTCATCATTCCTATTTATTTGATAAGAAAAGGTGAAATAATAAACTCCTTCTGAGCATATTTTACCATTAAAATTTCCATCCCATCCTTTTTTAATTAAATTAATATCATTAGTCTCCATAACTAATGAACCCCATCTATTATAAACTAAAAAAGTTCCTTCAGAGAATTCATATTTATTAAAAGGAGAGAAATGATCATTAATACCATCACTATTTGGAGAAAATACGTTTGGCAATTCATAACATTTAATTGTAACAGAATCTCTTACCAAACAATAATTAGTTCTAGCTTCTACCCAATATAAACCAGTGTCTGAAACTGATAATTTTTTTAACTGAGACCCATCATTCCATAAATAGAATCTTCCATTATTAATAGTTGCATCTAAAACAATACTTCCGTCACATAATATAATTTCCCTTCCTAAGTCTAAAATTGGTTTTTGTTCTACTTCTACAAAAACTGTTATTGTATCTATAATTCTCGTCAGTTTACTTTCTTTAAAAAGTAAGTATGATGTTGAAATATTCGTACACAAAATTACAATTGGTAAAGTATCCGTAATTCCATTATTCCATCTGTAAGTGTAATTTGGATCGTAATTTAATTGATTAAAATTTAAACAAATATCTTGACAAATTGTGTCGTGAAAGGTATCTATGGGTTTCACAGGAAAACAAATTTGTTGCAGATTTGAAGAACCTCCAGTAGAAGATGTAAATCCCCAATTAACCTTTTTATCCCCTCCAAATATTGTATTAATTAAGTCTACTCTGTGTGTAAATCTTAATATATTATCAAAAAACATATATAAGGTTGTATCGTGGGGGGTCCAAATAATTCTTGCAGTGTGAGGCATTCCATCCTCTACATTTGCACCTGAAGGTATTAATGGAATAGAAGGAACTATTGGTGTAAATGAATTGCCATTGTAATTTAAACTAGTATGATCTGCAGGAATATCTGCTCCACCATTATCCCATGTATCAAATTCTATTGCAATGGAAGGAGTGAGAGATCCATATCCAATTCCTCCTCCTGCAAGTCCTGGCATTGTTATAGTTGTATCTTTCAATACAAATGCAAAGCCATCTGCTCCGTTTAAATCTTTGGTCCCTAAAAATAGACAAAAAGTACCATCAAAAGGAAGTGTTAAATCAAATAGTTTACTATTGTAAACTGCACCTTGTTGCCATAGTAGATCAGGTGTTAGAGTAAAGCAAGTATCCGAAGGGCAAGAATTGGAAAAGGGAGATGTACCAATTGCGTTACCAGTTAAATGATAATTTTGAGATTGCAAATTGAAGCAATAAATAACAAGTAGTAAAATGAAAATATTCTTCATAATTATAAAGTTATAATTCCAAATATAATGATAATTATTGTAATTTGTACAATAAGCAACAGGGCTAAAATTACTATAAAGTTATTTTTTTATCTTATTTAAGTTAATAGTTAAATATTATTCTTAAAAAATAAATCAATTAACTTAGCATCACTAGGTCTTGGAGCATCTGGAGTAATAATTATTCCGTCTGGGCCAATCAAAATAAACCTTGGAATACCGTTTATTTTATAATTAGTTACAAAATCAGATTCCCAACTGTTAGTTGCGAATAATTGAACACCTCCCATTTCTTTTTCAGCAATCATTGTTTTCCATGCTTCTTTGTTTTTCAAAGCATCTACTGATATACTTAAGAATTCTATGTTTTTTCCTTCGTATGCCTTTTCTACCTTTTTCAATGATGGAATTTCAGCTTTACAAGGTCCACACCAAGTTGCCCAAACATCTACATACACATATTTCCCTTTAAAATCACTCAAGGAAGAAGTTCCTCCTTTGTAATTTTCATAACCTTCAAAACTTGGAGATTGTATTCCAGTCAGTTCCTTCTTTAGGTTTTCTTTTTCTTGAATATAAGAAAGGGTACCGCTTCTCATTTGTTCCAATTCAGCATCTTGTTTGGCATAAAAACCAGTATCCAATTTATAAGTTGCTTTCAATTCATCATATCCTTTTTTATATTTATTGAATTTCGCTAAGAAATTAACTTCACTCTCATAAGCAGTTTCATCAAAACTAGTTTCGTTCAACATGTAATTAGCTACATAAAAATTGCTTTTATCTGCATTTCCACCCTCAAATTTTAATGATTCATCAAACTCTTCGGTATTAATTGTGAATGAGGTGACAGCTCCATTCGCCAAATAAACAGCCGCATTTTCTTTATTGTGTATCAAGTAGTACTTTCCTTCTTCAGGAACTTTAAGTGTGTCAGAGAAAGTCCCGTCCGCATTAAGCGTAATTGTTTTTAGGTAGTCTCTTCCTTTTCTTATCTCTAAGGATAAATCTTCGTTAGGATTTGTAACTGCTCCAGAAAGTGTTACGTAATCTTTAGGAGCCTCGGGTTTGCAAGAAACAACTGCTGTTGCTATGCAAAATAATAAAATTGTTTTTTTCATGTTTCAATATAATAATTTTAAAACAAAAGTAATTTTATATCTTTGAAAACTATTTGCCCAGATGCTGGAATTGGTAGACAGGCACGCTTGAGGGGCGTGTGTACTTTGTGCGTGAGGGTTCGACTCCCTTTCTGGGCACAATCAATTATAATTTAGAGGATAACATTATTTTACATCATGAATTTAGATTGGATACAAGAGGAAGAAAATTCCGTAATTTATGTGGGAGACACTATGTGTTCGTGGTGTTATGGTTTTGCTCCAGAAATGGACCAATTTATTAAGCTACATCCTGAGCTCAAGGTGAGGTTAGTGCAAGGTGGATTAAGGCCATTTGGAACAGAGAAAATTACCGAAATGGCTGATTTTTTAAGAAAGCATTGGATAGAAATAAACGAACGCACAGGACAATCTTTTTCTTATGATATTCTAGAAGACCCTGATATCCTTCTTGATACCGAACCTGCTTCAAGAGCTGTAGTAGTGGTAAGAATGATGGATAAAACAAAGGAATGGGAGTTTTTTAAAAAAGTGCAAACTGCTTTTTATAAAGAAAATAAAGACACAACCAAACTAGCTACGCACTTAGAAATAGCAACAGAATTAGGCTTGGATACTGCTAAATTTTCTGAGTTGTTTGAAACTGACGAAGCAAAACATGCAACTAAATCAGATTTTCAATTGTCCTCAGAAATGGGAGTTAAAGGATTTCCTTCGGTTGTTGTAAAATTGGGTAAAGAGTTTTTTATGATTTCTAATGGATTTAGAGAAGTGAAAGACTTAGAGGAGGTATATCAAAATGTATTGAAAGAAGTAGCAAGTAGATAATATGGAAAACAAAGAGAACTCAGCTTCAAAAGTAGAAATTGATAAGGTAATTTCTACGCTATCGAATTTTCTTGATAACCCAGATCAGTTATATGATTTGACGAGAGAGAAAAGGGAAGAATTAATGATTTTGGCTGGAAAATTATCGCGTCCAGATAAGAAAGAAAAACAGAATAGGGTAAAGGAGATTAAAAAAGCAGAAGCAAGAAAGAAAAGAGAAAGAGAAAAGCACGCTCGTAAAGAAACGGGAATAAGAAGTGCGAGAGAAGATGCTGTTTTTGTTGCTCCTAAATTACTAGAAATTCCAAAAGAGCGAACAAACAAATCCTTAGAGTCAGCAAGGAACTGTTACGTTTGTAAGGAAGAATTTACCGAATTACACCATTTTTACGATACCATGTGCGAATCGTGTGGGGATTTTAATTATGCCAAACGTTTTCAAACTGCTGACATGAAAGGGCAAGTTGCAGTAGTAACTGGTTCTAGATTAAAAATTGGGTATCATATTACTTTAATCCTATTGCGTTCTGGTGCCGAAGTTGTAGCTACAACTCGTTTTCCTGTAGATTCTGCTTTGCGTTTTTCCAAAGAAGAAGATTTTACTGAATGGGGACATAGGTTACACATTCACGGATTGGATTTAAGACATATTCCTAGTGTAGAAATCTTCTGTAATTTTATAGAATCCAAATACAAACGATTAGATATCTTAATTAATAATGCAGCTCAAACTGTAAGAAGACCTGCCGGTTTCTTTAAGCATTTGATGGATAAGGAAGAATTATCGTTTGAAGAATTACCTCAGTTTGCACAAGGATTATTGAAAGATCACGAAATGTGTATCAATGAATTGAATTCCTTTGCAGAAAACACTGCCGACCAAAAAAACTTACCTGTTACTTGGCATGGAAGTCAACCAGGAATTGGACTGAGAGCTTCGGCCAAATTATCGCAAATCCCTTATAGTTTTGATAATTCTTTAACTCCCGAAGAAGTATTTCCTGAAGGACAGTTGGATGCAGATTTACAACAAGTAGATTTGAGAAAAACGAACAGTTGGAGATTGAAACTAGGAGAAATAGAAACGCTTGAAATGATAGAGGTTCAATTAGTGAATTCTATTGCTCCATTTGTATTGTGTAATCGTTTGAGTAACCTGATGAGAGAAGAGAATACAGGAATGAAACACATTATTAATGTTTCGGCCATGGAAGGTAAATTTCATACGTTTAAGAAAATTGCTAGACATCCACACACCAACATGGCAAAAGCTGCTTTAAATATGCTAACTCATACTTCTGCGGCAGAATTTGCTAAAGATGGAGTATTTATGAATGCTGTGGATACAGGTTGGGTTACGGATGAAGATCCAGTTTTATTATCTCAAAAGAAACAAAAAGAACACGATTTTCAACCTCCATTAGATATTGTAGATGGAGCTGCCAGAGTATTAGATCCTTTAATTGATGGAATAATCACTGGAAAGCATTGGTGTGGGAAGTTTTTGAAAGATTACATGCCGATTAGTTGGTAGTATAATTTTGAAAATAATGGGATTAGCCTAGATGCAGTTATTTTGTATCATTTTTAGTCTAACCGTCAGTAAGATAAGAAAAATACCTGCGAAATAATTTTTGCTTTTCACATTCTTCATCTACGATTATAGAATAATGGTTTTATAACTTACCTTTACACCATGAAATTTAGCGAATACAATTTTACACCAGAGATTATAAAAAATCTGGAAATGATGGGTTTTAAAAAACCTACCGATATCCAATACAAATCGATTCCTGCCATTGTAAAGGGGGAAGATTTATTAGCAATTGCACAAACAGGAACTGGTAAGACTGCTGCCTTTGCAATTCCTATTATTAATTACATTCAAAGGAAAAAAAAGAACAACAAAGAAAATGTAATTCGTGCTTTGGTTATGGTTCCTACAAGAGAATTGGCACAACAAATTGCCGAAGTTTTTAATAAATTAGGGAAAGGAACAAAAGTAAAAACACTTGCCTTGTATGGAGGAGTGGAGCAAGAATCACAAATAGACAGGTTATTGAGCGGGGTAGATGTACTGGTCACAACTCCTGGACGTATGTTTGATTTACACAACCAAGAGTATGTAAATCTGGATAAAGTAAATACTTTGGTGTTGGATGAAGCCGATCACATGTTGGATTTAGGTTTTATAAAAGACATTGAAGATGTAATTGCTCGTATGCCAAAAATGAAACAAACTCTGTTTTTCTCGGCTACGATAAACAAAAAGATTAAGAAGATTGCCTACGATTTGATTCGTAGTAATGCTATTCGTATTCAAATAGCACCTAAAGATCCCGTGTCTAGAAATATAAAGCACTCGGTTGCTTTTATCAAAATGGACGACAAGCGTTTTTTCTTGGAACGATTAATCAAAGAAAATACAGATAAGAAAATATTGGTGTTTGTGCGAACAAAAGTAAGAGCAGAAAGAGTTAAAAAAGCAATGGATAGAGTGGAAGTAGTGTCCGAAACAATTCATGGAGATAAGGAACAAAAAGCCCGTACTTCTGTAATGGGTAAATTCCGAACAGGAGAAATAAAAATACTGATAGCTACAGATGTTTCGGCTCGTGGAATTGATATTGCTAATGTGGATTATGTTGTGAATTATGACATGCCAGATGTAGCAGAAAACTACGTACACAGGATTGGTAGAACAGGAAGAGGGAGATTGAAAGGAGATGCCGTTTCATTTTGTGCAAAAGAAGAAAAACCTTTATTAAAAGAAATTGAAGATTTTGTTGGAAAGCCAATTAAAGTATTGGAATTACAACAAAATGAATACAGAAAAACAATAGATTTTAGTGAAGACACAAATTTGAGTATCAAAGAACTGATGGGGCAGATTGAAGATATTGATAAGAAAGTGAAGAGAAAAAAGAAGTAATCTATTTCTAACTCCAAACCATACTGCTTAATGCCATGGATTCATTATCACGTGAGTGACAATGGGAAAGTAAAAGCTTGTTGTATTGCTAATATTCCTTTGGGAAATGTAAACGAAAACTCGTTTGAAGAAATTTGGAATGGAGAACCCATTCAGGAATTAAGAACTAAATTCCTAAAAGGCGAAATAGACAAAAGGTGTTCGGGTTGCTATAAGCTTGAAGAAGCTGGAGGAAAGAGTATAAGGCAAGAAACTTACGAGAAATTCCCAGAGGTAATTCCAACAGAAATTACAGTAAAAGAGAAACCAATTTATTTTGATATTCGATTCTCTAACGTTTGTAATTTTAGATGCCGAACTTGTTGGCATGGCGCAAGTTCTAAATGGTTTCAAGACGCTAAGAAACTAGGAAGGAATTTAGGAGAAAAAGCTATTATCAATAACATAAATGATTTTAATCAATTCATTTCGGAAACTGGAGAAGCATTAAAAGGAGCGAAAGAAATATACTTTGCAGGTGGCGAACCTTTGGTAACCGAAGAACATTATTTATTGCTAGATTGGTTGATAGAAAATGGAATAACCGACTTACAATTAAGATACAACACCAATTTCTCTATCTTAAAATTTAAAGAATATGATATTCTAGAGTATTGGAAACAGTTCGAAAAAGTAGAAGTTTTAGGGAGTGTGGATGCCACGGAAAAACTAGGAGAAATCATAAGAAAGGAATTTAATTGGGAATTATTCCTTGCCAACAGAGAGAAAATAAGAAGTTTTGAGAACATAAATTTCAAATTGGCTCCCACAATCTCCATTCTTAATTTGGCTCATTTACCTCAGTTGTATAAAACTGGAATTGAGAAGAATATCATAAATACCGAAGACTTTTACATCAACATTCTTGAAAGGCCATTTTATTATAATATTAAAGCTTTTCCAATTGAAAAGAAAAGACAAATAGAGGAGGAGTTTGCTGTTTTTTATGAGTGGTGTAATGTAAATACTATTCAAAGCTCTGTAATAGAGTCTTTCAAGGAATGCATTGCCTTTATGAACCAAGAACAATTACCGGAGAAATATTGGACTCAGTTTTTGAAGGAAACTAGCGTGATGAATGAGTTGAGAGGGGAAAATATCGGTTTATTTTAATCTAAATTAAACTCACTTTATTTAGATATAATATCCAAAACGAGCTCTTTAGTTAATGTTTTTCCGTTAGCTACTTCTTTAATCTTTTGAAAAGTGAACACAAAATCACAGCCTGTTTTATAATGAGAACAACCGTAGGCCGTTTTTCCTTTCAAAATAGTTCCTTTTTTACATTTTGGGCAACTGATTGTCTCCGATTTTTTAGCAATTGTTTTCGAAACTTTAGGTTCTAAGGTTAGATTAAAATTATCATCCAATTTTATTAATCCATCCACCTTTCCAGAATCCATAGTAAACCCTTTCAAATTAGTTGTACTTCCTTTGTCAATCAATCGTATCAATTGATTTTCAGAAATTTTCTTTCCGTAAATCTTAAATGGAATGATAAACTGACACCCGTTTTTATAATCAGAACAACCATAAGCACTTCCTCCTTTTATCAAGCTTCCTTTCTTACATTTAAGGCAGGTTTTTCCCACCACTTCTTTTTTCGATTTTACTGTTGTTGTTTTAACGGCAGGTTTTGACGATTGCACAGGTTTGCTCTCAGGAACATTGGAAGTGATTCGTTTTACCGTGTTATTTGCTTTCACTTCTTCCACCATTTCATACACCATCTTTTTCATGTTGTGGATGAATGTACCCGCTTTAAATTCTCCTCTTTCAATTTCTTTCAATCGCTTTTCCCAACGTCCAGTCAATTCAGCAGACTTTAGCAGTTCATTGTCTATCAAATCAATTAAACCAACACCTGTTTCGGTGGGAATAACCAATTTTTTCTTGCGTTCAATGTACTTTCTTCTAAATAAAGTTTCAATAATACTAGCCCTTGTTGACGGTCTTCCAATTCCGTTTTCTTTCATCAACTCTCGCATTTCATCATCATCTACTTGTTTTCCTGCTGTTTCCATGGCACGTAACAAACTAGCTTCTGTGAAATTTCTTGGTGGTTTAGTTTCTTTTTCTAAAAAAGAAGGTTCGTGTGGTCCTTTTTCTCCTTTAACAAAAGTGGGTAAAATAGGTTGCTCCTCCTTGTCTTTGCTCGTTTCTGTTTCAAATACAACTCGCCAGCCTTTGGTCAAAATTTCTTTTCCTGTGGTTTTAAAAGGAACAGCTGCTACTTCGCCAATCACAGTGGAATTAGAAACATCCGATTCTGGATAGAACACACCAATAAACCTTCGTGTAATTATATCATACACCAATTGTTGGTTGTGTTGCAAATGATTCTGAATTCCAGTTGGTATAATGGCATGGTGATCTGTTACCTTTTTATCATCAAAAACACGCTTAGTCTTCCTTATTTTATCTCCTAAAAGGGGTTGAGTTAACTGGCTGTAATTATTTAATTTGGATAAGGTTCCTTCAATCTTTGGGTAAACATCATTAGGCAAAAAAGTGGTGTCTACTCTTGGGTAAGTAACTACTTTCATTTCATATAACTTCTGAACCGTTTTTAAAGTTTCATCAGCAGAAAACCCAAATTTCGTATTGCAATACACTTGTAATCCAGTTAAATCAAACAGTTTGGGAGCATATTCCTTTCCTTTCTTTTTGCTCACAGAAATAATCTCAAAATCAGATTCCTTTACTTTATCAGCTAAAACTTGCCCATCTTCTTGTTTAAGAAAACGACCGTCTTCATAATTAAACAATGTATCTCGGTAAGTGGTTTGTAGTTCCCAGTAAGGTTGTGGCTTAAAATTTTGAATTTCTTTAAATCGATTCACCAACATGGCTAGGGTAGGAGTTTGAACTCTTCCCACAGATAATACTTGTTTGTATCCCCCGTATTTCACAGTGAATAAACGGGTAGCATTTAAACCCAACAACCAATCGCCAATCGCTCTAGAAAAACCTGCATAATACAAATTATCATAGTTTGCAGAAGGTTTCAAATTCTTAAACCCTTCTTTGATAGCTTCTTCTGTAAGCGAAGAAATCCATAGCCTTTTCACTTCCCCTTTATACTCACATTGATTAATTACCCACCTTTGAATCAGCTCTCCTTCAGTTCCTGCATCCCCGCAATTAATTACCACAGACGCTTTGTCGAATAAAGATTTTATAATGTCAAACTGTTTTCTTATTCCCGCATTAGAATTTACCTTGGTGTCAAAACGCTCAGGTAACATGGGTAAGATATTCAAATCCCATTTTTTCCATTGTGGATGGTAATCACTAGGCTCCAAAAGTGTACACAAATGCCCAAAAGTATAGGTTACCGCATAGCCATTCCCCTCATAGTAGCCGTTACGTTTTATATCGGCTCCTAATATACTAGCAATTTCTCTTGCTACACTTGGTTTCTCAGCTATACAGACTTTCAATATCTATTGATTTTTGGAACTCGAATTTACTAAAAAAAGGATAAAAAAAAGCATCAAGAACTAAAAACTAGAAGACGATTAAGGAAATTAAAAAGCATAAAAAAAAGCCATCTCATAAAGGAAGGATGGCTTTTTGTATTTAGAAGAAACTGAATAGTTACTCTTCAGTAGATTTTTTCTTTTTCTTTACTTTTTTAGGTTTGATTACGATTTCTTCTTTTTTTGCATCATAATCAATTACAAGCATGTCTCCATCTCCAATTTCGTGTTGGATGATTTGTTCTGCCAAAGGGTCTTCCAAGTATTTTTGGATTGCTCTTTTTAGTGGTCTCGCACCATATTTAGCATCATACCCTTTATCTGCAACAAAATCTTTGGCTTTGTTAGTCAATTCTATATTGAATCCTAAATCGTCAATTCTTGCATAAAGTTTAGATAACTCAATATCAATAATCTTATGAATATCTGCTTTATCAAGAGAGTTGAATAAGACTAAGTCGTCAATTCTGTTCAAGAATTCTGGAGCAAAAGCTTTTTTAAGAGCAGTCTGAATAACACTTTGCGTGTCTTTGTCTACACTGTCTGTTTTTGCTTTTGTACCAAATCCTACACCTGTTCCAAAATCTTGTAACTGTCTTGCTCCAATGTTTGAAGTCATGATAATTACCGTATTTCTGAAATCAACTTTTCTTCCTAGACTGTCAGTCAATTGACCGTCATCTAAAGCTTGCAGTAATAAATTAAACACATCTGGATGTGCTTTTTCTATTTCATCCAGCAAAATAATAGAGTAGGGTTTTCTTCTTACTTTCTCGGTAAGTTGACCACCTTCTTCATATCCTACGTATCCCGGAGGAGCTCCTACAAGTCTAGAGATAGAAAATTTCTCCATGTATTCACTCATGTCAATACGAATAAGAGATTCTTCTGAATCAAACATGTATTTAGCCAATTCTTTAGCTAATTGTGTTTTCCCAACTCCTGTTGGTCCTAAAAATATAAATGACCCAATTGGTTTGTTTGGATCTTTAAGTCCGGCTCTATTTCTTTGAATCGCCTTCACCACCTTTTTAATAGCTTCGTCTTGTCCAATTACAGTTCCTCTAAGATTTTCAGCCATTTTCACCAAACGACCCGTTTCTTTTTCGGCAACTCTTTGCACAGGAATTCCTGTCATCATAGAAACAACTTCGGCAACATTATCTTCCGATACTGTTTCTCTGTCATTTTCTGTAGCCTCTTCCCATTTGCGTTTTTCTTCGTCCAATTTTTCTATCAATTGTCTCTCTTCGTCACGCAATTGTGCTGCTTCCTCATATTTTTGACGTTTCACAACTGAAGATTTTTTTATTTTAATCTCCTCAATTTCTTTTTCTACATCAATAATTGCTTGCGGCACATTAATGTTTGTAATGTGAACTCTAGACCCTACTTCGTCCAAAGCATCAATTGCTTTGTCTGGCAAAAATCGATCTGTTACATACCTTGCAGTTAATTTCACACAAGCTTCTATTGCTTCATCTGTGTAAGTTACAAGGTGATGATCTTCGTATTTATTTTTTATGTTATGAAGAATTTCAATTGTTTGTTCAATGTTAGTTGGTTCCACCAATACTTTTTGGAATCTTCTTTCTAAAGCACCATCTTTTTCAATGTGCTGACGAAATTCATCCAGAGTAGTCGCTCCAATTACTTGAATTTCTCCTCTTGCCAAAGCTGGCTTAAACATATTGGAAGCATCCATAGAACCAGAAGCTCCACCTGCACCAATTATAGTGTGAATCTCGTCAATGAAAAGAATAACATCCGGAGATTTTTCCAATTCATTCATCAAAGCTTTCATTCTTTCTTCAAATTGACCACGGTATTTTGTTCCCGCAACCAAAGAAGTTAAATCAAGCGACACAATCCTTTTGTCAAATAGAACTCGTGATACTTTTCTTTGAATAATTCGTAAAGCCAATCCTTCTGCAATTGCAGATTTCCCAACTCCTGGTTCTCCAATAAGAATAGGGTTATTTTTTTTTCTTCTACTTAGAATTTGAGAGACTCTTTCGATTTCATCTTGTCTTCCAACCACTGGATCTAATTTTCCGTCTTCGGCAAATTTGGTTAAATCTCTACCAAAGTTATCTAATACAGGAGTTTTAGATTTACTTGCGCTTCCTTTTTTGGCAGAAGGCCCTCTTCCTCCAGAAAACTCTCCACCTTCTTCGCTTGTACCTTCTCCAGAATCTGGAAAATTAGCTTCAATATCCGGTAAATTATCGAAATCGTCTTCGGCAGAAAAACTGTTTTTGGCAGTATCGTAATCCATATTAAAATTTTCTAGCACCTTAGCTGCAATATTGTCATTGTTTTTAAGGATTGATAAGAGTAAATGTTCAGTTCCAATTTTTCTGCTTTTCATAACCTTCGCTTCCAAGTACATCATTTTAAGAATTTTTTCCGCTTGCTTTAGCAAAGGAATATTTCCTAATGAGACAGACATAACCGAAGTTGGTTTTGCTATCTTTTCTATTTCTGACCTTAGGTCAATTAAATCAACTCCAAAAGACACAAGTGTCTTTATTGCAGTACCTTCTCCTTCTCTAATGAGTCCAAGTAATAAGTGTTCTGCCCCTATATAATCGTGTCCAAGTCTTAATGCTTCTTCTCTTGAAAAAGAGATTACGTCATTAACCCTGGGTGAAAAATTTGCTTCCATAATAGTCTATTTTTGATGTTCGCCTCTTAATGTAATAAAATTAGTTTTTTTATCTCTATTGCAAATAATATTCCAATTCCATTATCAACATAATTTTGTTAGTAATTAACACTCCTTTAGAACAAGAAAAAGGGTATAAAATTGTACTTTCGATAGGTTAAGAAGAATCTAATTTAAACGTAAATTAAACAAATTTCAAGTATAGATGGCTGGAGGAAAAATAATACAAATAAATATAGAGGATGAAATGAAATCAGCTTACATTGATTATTCAATGTCAGTTATAGTTTCAAGAGCACTACCAGATGTGAGAGACGGACTTAAACCCGTACACAGGAGAGTACTATATGGAATGTTGGATTTAGGAGTTACTTCAAGTAAAGCTCACAAAAAATCGGCAAGAATTGTTGGGGAAGTATTAGGTAAGTATCACCCACACGGAGATACTTCAGTATATGATGCAATGGTTCGTATGGCACAAGATTGGTCATTGAGATATCCTTTGGTAGATGGACAAGGGAATTTTGGGTCTATTGATGGAGATAATCCGGCAGCAATGAGGTATACAGAAGCAAGATTGAGAAAGATTGCTGAAGACATGCTTGGAGACATTGATAAAGAAACAGTAGATTTTTCACCAAACTTTGATGATTCCTTGATGGAACCAAGAGTTTTACCAACAAAAATACCTGGATTATTGGTAAATGGAGGAAGTGGAATTGCTGTAGGTATGGCAACAAACATGGCGCCACATAACTTAACGGAAGTAGTAGATGCAACCATCGCTTACATTGACAACAGAGACATTGAAATTGCTGAATTGATTGAGCATGTGAAAGCTCCAGATTTTCCGACTGGTGGAATTATATATGGATACGAAGGAGTTAAACAAGCTTTTGAAACTGGAAGGGGGAGAATAGTAATGAGAGCGAAAGCTAGTTTTGAAGAAATAAGAGAAGGGAAAGAAGCAATTATTGTAACTGAGATTCCTTATCAGGTGAATAAAGGAGAAATGATTAAGAAGACAGCTGATCTTGTTAATGATGAAAAAATCACTGGAATATCTGATATCAGAGACGAATCGGATAGAAATGGAATGCGTATCGTTTATGAAATAAAAAGAGATGCAATTCCTAATGTAGTCTTAAATAAATTATTTAAGTATACAGCATTACAAACTTCATTTTCAGTAAATAACATTTGTTTAGTAGATGGAAGACCACAGTTGTTGAATCTGAAACAACTGATTCATTATTTTGTAGAACACAGGCATGAAGTAATTGTAAGAAGAACAAAATTTGAATTAAGAAAAGCAGAAGAAAGAGCTCACATTCTTGAAGGGCTAATTATCGCTTCTGATAACATTGATGAAGTAATTAAATTAATAAGAGCTTCTAAATCGCCAGATGAAGCAAGAGAGAAGTTAATTACTACGTTCAATTTATCTGACATACAATCGAGAGCGATTGTAGAAATGAGATTGAGACAACTTACAGGTCTTGAGCAAGATAAATTAAGAGCTGAGTATGATGCTTTGATGGAAACAATTAATGACTTAAAAGATATTCTTGGTAGCGAAGACAGAAGAATGGCTATCATTAAGGAGGAATTGAATTACGTAAGAGATAAATACGGAGACGAAAGAAGATCGGTAATTGAATATTCTGCTAATGAAATGAGAATTGAAGATTTGATTCCAGATAATGAAGTAGTTATTACTATTTCTCATGCAGGTTATATCAAACGAACAGAATTATCTGAATATAGAGTTCAAAATAGAGGTGGAGTTGGATCTAAAGGATCTACAACTAGGGATAAGGATTTTATTCAGGAACTATTTGTTGCAACAAACCACAATTATTTATTGATCTTTACCGAGAAAGGGAAATGTTTTTGGATGCGTGTATTTGAAATTCCAGAAGGAAGTAAAATCTCTAAAGGAAGAGCTATTCAAAACTTGATAAACATTGAGTCAGATGATAAAGTAATGGCTTATATCAATACGGGTGATTTGAAAGATGAAGACTACATTAAAAACAACTTCATTGTAATGTGTACTAAGAAAGGTGTAATTAAAAAGACTTCTCTTGAGTCATATTCTAGGCCAAGAACTAATGGTATTAATGCAATTACTATTCGTGAAGGGGATCAATTATTGGAAGCTAAAATCACAAATGGGGAAAATGAGATCATGATGGCATTGAAATCTGGTAAAGCCATTCGATTCAATGAGAAAGATGTTCGTTCTATGGGAAGAACTGCTTCTGGAGTAAGAGGAATCAGATTAACAGACGAAAACAAAGATGAAGTTGTAGGAATGATTTGTGTAGAAAATGAAGAAGCAAACGTAATGGTTGTTTCTGAAAATGGATACGGAAAACGTTCGGTAATTGGAGATTATAGAATTACAAAAAGAGGAGGGAAGGGAGTTAAAACAATTAACATCACAGAAAAAACAGGAGAATTAATCTCATTGAAAAATGTATCGGATGAAGATGATTTAATGATTATCAATAAATCAGGTATTGCAATAAGACTTAAAGTTTCTGGATTGAGAGTTATGGGAAGAGCAACACAAGGGGTGAGGCTTATTAACTTGAAAGGAAATGATGGAATTGCTGCAGTAGCTAAGATTGCTGGTGGAGGAGATGACGAAGATGAGGATTCAGCTGACGAAGTTGTTGACTTAAGTGATGTTCCACAAGGTGATTTAGAAACTGATAATTCAGAAGAATCAAACGAAGTGGATGACTCGGAAGAGTAATCCTAATTTAGATTATTGATAAATAAAAATGCCTTTTCATTCATTTGAAAAGGCATTTTTTTATGCGTAAGAATTAATTATAGACCAAAAAAAATCCATTTCATTTGAAATGGATTTTTAATCTAACTATTTTTGTAACCTATATTTCTTCTTTCAATATTTTGTTATTGATATAAACGGCTTTCAATTTTGTAAACCTATTTTGAGTAGTTGGTTTAGCATAATTTTTTCTTGCTCTAAGCTCTCTAGTTATCTGAACTTTTCTGTGTTTGTTCTTATATCTTTTTAACGCTCTTTCAATGTTTTCTCCGTCTTTTACCTTTATTATTAACATATGATTTTTTAATTTGGTCTAAAGCTAAGAAAAAATAATTAAAGAAGATTAATAACTTATATTATTTCAACAAAAACGCCCTTATTTGTGTCATTTTTATAAAATAAGTCGATTATTGTTCAAATAGACTTATTTGAGGGAAATGATTGTGGAAGGGAATTGGGCAGCTAACTAGAAATTATGCGTTTATTTTATTTGTTTTTTATTGTTCTCTTGTTCCTTAGTTGTAGCAAAGAAAATAAACCCAACTCCAACAGTGAGATAATGACAGTTTACAAAGAACAAAAGGCGATATCGTTTAGTTTTTTAAAGGAACTGGATGCTATTAAACTTAAATTCTTTATGTAGATGAATCACAGACTAAGTAGACTTTATAAGTCGTAATTTTTGAAAGATATAAAATTTAATTGTTGATATTATTCAGTGTAGCGAATAATTATATCAATTATTTTATTTAAATTTGATACAAATAATATCAACATGTCAACATTAAGCGAAAATTTAAAACACCTGAGAGCAAAGGAATCCAAGAGCCAACAAGCGATTGCCGATGCCATAAAAATAACGAGAGGAGCGTACCAAAAATACGAAGAAGGGAAATCAGAACCGCCACATAGCACTTTGATTAAGTTCTCCAATTATTACACAATTACTATTGATATTCTTTTGCAAATAGATTTGAGGGAAACAAATCCTGAAGATTTAATGAAACTGAATAACCGATTGTTGTTTCCTGTAATGACTTCAGAGGAAGAAAAGCAACCGATAGAGTTAATTCCAAGATCGGCCCAAGCAGGTTATGCTTTAGGATATGGAGATCCAGAGTTTATACAATCCCTCAAAACAATGTCATTACCGTTTTTGGGAGTAGGAAAATTTAGAGCATTTCCAATCTCGGGAGACAGTATGTTGCCCAATGTAAAAGACGGTTCTTATGTAATAGGCGAATACTTAGAGCACCTTACACAAGTAAAAAACGGTAAAACCTATATTGTACTTACCAAAGATGATGGAATCGTTTACAAACGAATACAACAAGGAGTAAAATCGATTGATTTGCATTCTGATAATAAGTTTTACGATCCTTATACAGTTTCAATTCATGAGATTATTGAGCTTTGGGAATTTAAAGCTGCCATAAACGTAGAGGATTCTCAACCCGAAGAAATAACAAACGAACAAATTATGGATACGATTATGAGTATGAAAGGTGGGATTGGGAAATAGAAATAAAGAAATTTATGTAACTATAAAGTTCATGTACTGTTGAAATTTTTGATGCTTACTCTCTTAAATAAGATAATCAACCCTATTTGTCTTATAATTTATATTATGTTAAATTGGTTATTTAAACAATACACCTATTCAATCGTTTATGGGTTAATCAAAAATTAGTTATTCGACAAACTATACAGTTTGAATTGAAATACGCGAGTATTTAGAAAAGGAAAACTAGCTAAGAGTTAAAATCTGTGGTATTGCCTGAGATTATAAAATCACTTCGAGGAATTATAATACAATCCCGTTAAATCGAAAAATGATTTTAAATGGGAACAAAATTAGAAATAGAAAATTACTGCAAAAATAACAAGCAATACTTAGTACTAGATTTACTTCAGAGAATTCAATTTTAAATTGAACACTTGTACACAAATGCTGGCGGCATGTTGATTAAAGAAAAAGCTAATTTTACAGAATTGAATTTTTCTTTTAAGAGCTTGTGCGCATTCAAAGAATATTGAAACTGAATGTATTGTCCGTTCTTACTTAAATTCTCTACAGCACTTTTTAGGATGCTTTCTTTCAATTCTTTAGGGAAAACAGTAAGTGGCAAAGAGGAAATGATAAAATCTGCTTTCTCTTGGTTTTCTAAGGCAAGGTACTCCCCTATTTTTTCTGCACTTTCGTTAAGTATTACTACTCTAGGATCCACTATTTCTTGCTTTAATTTGATGTAAAAACTTGGGTTTGTTTCAAACACAAGCATACAAGCATCCGGATTCATTCTTTTAATTATCTCTTTAGTAAAAACTCCTGTTCCAGGTCCAAATTCTACGATACATTTTACTTTAGAAAAGTTAATTCCTCCGTACATTTTCTTTCCTAAAAACTTTGAACTGGGTGCTACTGCTCCAACTTCTGATTTATTTTTAAAAAACTCTGTTATAAATGACATGTAAGAATAGATTTTGATTAATATGACCTAAATCATAGGTTTAGGAACTAGGTTGTAATAAATTTGTGCATCAAAATTACACAACTTGTGTTCAATTCATAGCAAATCTTAAATTATTTAAGTTGAATTTAAAAATTGGTAAAAAAAACTGGAAGAAACTAGGATGGGCAGCCATCTTGTTTTTCATAATTAAAGGAACTATCACCTCTTCCATAATTTTGTATGGATTATATTGGGGTTTTAAATCAAATTAATTTACATTAATTTGATTTAGATTTCTAGTCCTCTTTTTTTATTCAATTTTATATATAATATTATCCCTTTTTAAGCTACTCTTTTTACTCCTAATTTATATTTTCCTAGTATATTATCACTTATTAAGTATCAATTGCTTAATTTTGTAACAGTTCTTTGGGGTCGCCTGGATTTGACAGCAAGATGAATCAACCTTGTAAGCATGTGGAGTATTGAATGTTAGCTCCTTAAATCAAAATATTTACAACCATTTAATTGGTGAAAACAACTACGCGTTAGCTGCATAATCTGAACCACGTTCAATTATCTTAATCGCTCCACAATAGTGGACCGACTAACTACCCAGTAATGAATTCCTGTTTAACTGTTCATTACAATGGGTATCAGTTTGTTAGACTAGCACAAGAAAAGTCTTGATTCTTGTGCGAATTTAAAAAGAATAAGTCTGTAGTGGATTGCTTATGGTCAGCTACATATCGAAAATTAATTGTAAGATAAACATGAAGAAAGCTCGCTTGTTCCTTGTTTGGACGGGAGTTCGATTCTCCCCGACTCCACCACTTAAATAATTAAACCGTTTGTTATCAATTTATTGATGGCAAACGGTTTTCTTTTTAGTCTGCATTTAGTCTGCAAACACAACTTACCTCCCTCCTGTTTAAATAATAAGAAGAAATATTAGATTCCAAAAGGGGTAATCGTCCTAGAGGATCACCAATGGGAAACAATGACAACCTAAGCATTGTGAGACAAGGAATTGAAGAATTGGTGTATGAAGAAAAGATTTTAGTATTAGACCTTCTTTATTAGCCAAAAAAAGTAAAAAACAACAAGAATATAGTTATATTTGATTATTAACAAACCAATTAACTAAAATAATCGAACTTATCAAGAGTTAACTATATCCTGCCAAATAGCGATATATAGTGCACTGTTAACTATATACGGTTGTTACCAACAAGCTAAAAATGAGCCAACCGCACAAATAGCACATTTGATTTTTGCCGACACGAAAGCCAACGCAGGAAAAATCAAAAGAGCTATTTTTCACCAACGCTCAACGAGAATAATGAGATTGAGTAAATACTAAGCCAAATGGATTTCAAGAATTTAGATGAATATTACGAATACCTTGAAAATGATACCAATTTCCAGTATTTGGATTTAAACACGTACAAATACATCACGGCTTTACGAGATAAGATTGAAGATGAAAGCACGAAAAAGTTATGTTCGTATGAATTATTCTTTGCTGACTTTTCAATTGAAGAAGGTAAACATATTCCAAAATTCCAAAGCGGTGCAAATGCTTACCCAACATTAGAGCTATTTGACGATAATTTCGATTACATCAAAATACGAGCAAATAAAGTACAAAACCCAAAACACAAAGCAAAGTACAATCATCTACTTTGGTTAAGTCCGCAGAAACACATTGATTTTGCCAAAGATGCAATTGAAAGTTATTTATTGCTTTTAAAAAATTCTTCGTTTTCAGTTGATGATAATTTGCAATGCTTTTCATTTGCCAAGTACTTCAAAAATCTTTTTATCCTTAGCCAAACTGTAAACCACAAAAAAGATGAAATTATAAGTTATTTGGTTTCGCTTTTGGAAAGTGATAAACTAAATGATTTTACAAAATATTCATTGATGGATTTTATCATTGAGAATGGTAAAAAATTAGATACTTCAATTACTCAAAAATTCTTCGATTATTCACAAAACAAAATTTCCAATTTAGACGAAAGGGTTATAGAAAACTATTTAAAATTACTCGTTATTCTTAGTCAAAAACTTAATACTTCACCAAGTGAATTTCACGAAAAAATTGGCGATTATCATATTTCTCAACTTGATAAGGAAAAGAACAAAGGTTTTATTGCTCATCATTATTACACAAACGCATTAGAAGAATACAAAAAGGCAAACAATAAAACTAAGATTGAAGAAACAGCCGTTTTACTTGAACAAGCGAAAAAGACAATTGACCTCAAAAAGGTTTCTTTTGAATTGGAAGATGAGAAATATAATGAGCTTTTTAACCAATGGTGGGATTCTATTAAAGAAAAAACCACACAATTAACCGAAAACGGAAATGCTAAGGATATCTACGGCTATTTGATTTTAGATAATTTACTACCTAAAGCTGCTGTCTTGAATGAAGAAATAAAGCCAATTATGCTTGATTTAGTTTCTACAATGACATTTGACATTAATAAAAACGTCAGTAAAAACAAATCAGGCGGAATAAACCCATACTCAATACATATTAATAATTTTTCTATCAATCACATTTGGCTTTTAGTTTCAAAAGGAATTAAAAGCGGTAAAATTTCCTGTGGAAGTTTAATTGACTACTTAAAAAACAATTCTTGGTACGGTCAAGATTATACTTATTTGGACACAAACAACGAAACACAAGGTTTCAATTGGATTGAATTGCTTTCACCATCCATACAAAGTTTTTTTGTTCAAACAGAAATTGATATAAAAACAAACAACCATAATCCTCAAGGATATATTTTGGCAATAGACAGCTTGGTATTAAAATTTGAAGGTTTATTACGTGAGTTATCAAGAATGATTGGTGCTCAGACAATAGAAATTAAAGAAAATGGAACAGAAGAAAGGATTGGTTTCGACAAATTATTGGATAATGAAAAGCTAAAAGCATTAATTCCAGAAGACGATATTGCGTTTTTTAAATTTTTGTTCACATCAAGCGGAATGAATTTGAGAAACAATGTTGCTCATTGCTTTTTTACGACTAAAAATTACACATCAGCAGTTATGCTTTTACTAATTGTTGCATTACTAAGACTTGGAAATTATAAACTTGAAACGAAAGAAAAAGAACTGTAAATGAAAAGCCAACGCATAAAGTCATACACATTGCCAAGTCGCTAGAAATGTCAACCACACGAGCCAAAACTTGTCAAAGAGTATGACTTTGCCAACGCTACAAACAGAACGGAAAAACAGCCAGTTGGTAACACTGTATATAGCCAATAGGGCGTTCAGTGATTAATCAAAGTTTAGTGCTTTTAACTAAGTCCGCCAAGCTAAAATTTATGATATTGAAAAGAAAATTGAATATAAAAATGTTTAGCTTGGCTAAGTGCAAGATTGAAAGTATAGTGCTTTCTACTGCCCTACTTGCCATATACTTAACGTTATGAGCAATTAAAACAGCTATCAAAAACGGTT
Source organism: uncultured Flavobacteriales bacterium (assembly GCA_905182785.1). Lineage (GTDB taxonomy): Bacteria > Bacteroidota > Bacteroidia > Flavobacteriales_D > CAJJDF01 > CAJJDF01. The sequence continues at coordinate 10,663 of CAJJDF010000034.1, read as the reverse complement.
TAGTATTAATCATATCCGAGTGCGTTCCTTACTTGGATGAGAAAATAAAAAGGAAAAAATAGTTTTTTTTAATGCTTTGTAACAAGAAACAATTTAATAACTTGATCCTCCACTTTGGAACACAAACTAACAAATTATGAAACAGAAAATTTTAAAATACTCACTATTAACAACAATTCTGGGTGTTACTATTTGGTCTTGTAAAAAAGAGCAAACTACTACAGCAACTCAAACGATTCCAACAAATCAGATAACAGTTTTAAATTCTAATAATAGAAGTAATGGTATGGTACTTTCTTTCCCAGACATGAACACTTTTAAAGAAACTGTCGAAGATTTAGAGAATCAAGTTGAATATTTAGATAATAATTTCATTAACACTTATTCACATTTATCTGAAGATGAAATAAATGTCATTGAAGAAGAAATCGGTTTTAATGAAAACCAACCATTAATCGATTTTGAGAATCAACATGGCTTTTCCTCATTACGAGCAAAAATAGATGAAGAATCCGAAATTTATAATCAAATTGAATATCCATCAGAAGATATTATTGACCCAGATGATGATGTTATTTTTGATGACAATATTCGAACTGTTTTAAATATTCATCATGAAGTAATAATAAATGACACCATGTATAGGATAAATCAAGATGGCTCATATTTAAGAATAGATACTGTTGATTTAGAGCTTTTAAGTTCAACCAGAGGAAGTGGCTCAAATAGTTCTAATTTTTGGTCAAATTTTCCAAAAGTTTCTTTGCATAGTAGGAAAGATTCAACTACATCTTGTGGAAGAAACAGAGAAGCGAAAAAAAAAGAGAGTGGAAATTATCGTATCAAATGGATGATGAAACTTTATAATCTACCTTGGGATGGCGGATTAAAACTCCGAGTAAAAGGCTATAAAAAAAAGAAAAAAAGATGGAAGAAGTACAGAAGTTATTGCGAAGTTGCATGGAAAGGTAAATTTTGTGATAAAGATGGTGATTTAACTTTAGGTGATAATAATTGGACTCCATCAAATAGACCTAACAAAAAGAAATGGAAATGGGATACGGACGGGTCAACAAAATCAAAAGATAAAATAATTTGGGGGAGTTTTATCGCAGTTGGGATAACTCATATTGAAAATCTAGACATTTAATATATGAAATTTCTACAAACAATATTTTTATTATTAGTTTTGAGTCCTTCTTTCGCACAACAGAAGGACTCAATTTCTTACGATAATAGTTTTAGTTTTTATTTAAATTTAAACTATCAAGACAGCTATAAAGAAACACATTTTGGAAAGCAACAACTTTTATTAAAGCCATTTATAAGTTTTGAGACTGGTTTTGAATATCATCATTCCCTTAACGATTATTTAGAAGTAGGATTTGGTCTAAAAATAGGTGCTATTCCTTATAATGAAAAAATTACAATTGTAAATAGTGATTCGTTAAAACCTTATTATAGTGATGGGACTTATAATGGTTATGACAGGGATATTTATGACATTTATTTAAACCCAACTTTTTCTTTTAAAAGTAATTTGATACCTATAAAAAGTTATACTTTGTATTCAGAAATTGGAATAGGTTTAAATATTTTACCTCCCTATGATAATGACAGAAGAGGAATACTGTTAGGAGATTCAACTGGTACAAGAGAAATTGAAATTTTTGAATCTAATATTAAAAGTGATGGAAGATGGATAAACACCTCTTACTTTTTAAAGATTGGAATGTCTAAGAAAAAAAACAGACATATTTTCAACTATGGCATAATATTTAATTATATGCCAAAAAACATAAGAACTGGAAGTTATAACTTTTTAAATATTGAAAATCCAAGTTATGGTGATATAGAGTTAAGAATGAATTATATTGGCTTAGAATTCTCGTATGGTATTGGACTTAAAAAGCAAAAAATAAATTACTCCAGAACATTATTTTAAAAATAAACAAAAGCCCATAACAAAATGTATAAGTAATAAGGGTTTTAGAGGTAAACAGAAAGCTCGGAGAATTGAATGAAGTCCGCCAAATATAAAATTTAACTTGTAGAGAAAATACAAATGAAATTATTATATTCGGCTAAGTGCTAAACTGAAAGAGCTATGCTTCAAAACCCCTTACTACTCATACATAAACCGTTGCCAACAATATGAAAAAACAAATATCTACATACATTTTAGTCCTATTTATTATTTCGAATTTGTCTTGTAAAATTCAGGAAAATAAAAAGTCTGAAATAATCCAAAAGCCAAAGTCATTTAAGATTCTTGAGGAAATTGAAGGGGATTTAGACAAAGATGGAATTCCAGAAAAAGTTATAGTTTATGACACTGAAAAAGAAATAGATTTAGGAACAGAAAGGCAAATATATATTTACAAAAGAAAAAATAATAATTGGAAATTGTGGGAAAAATCAATTGGAGCAATATTACCGAGTGAACACGGAGGAATGATGGGAGATCCATTTGAAGGGATTTCTATTGAAAGGAATTGTATAGTAATTAACCATTTTGGAGGAAGTCGTCAAAAATGGAATTACACACATAGATTTAGATTTCAAAGTGGAGAATTTCAATTAATTGGAGCAACTGTGAATTTTGGCTCACCTTGTGATTATTTTTTCACGTTTGACTACAATCTGTCAAATGGAAAAATAAATTACGAAAAGGAAACCGAAGATTGTGAGAATGAAAATTCAAAAATTGAGAAAGAAGAAATGATTAGAAAACTGGAAACTTTACCGAAAATGAATGGTTTTTATCCTGGAAATACGGAATTGAAATTTCCGAAATCTGAAACAACAATATATTATTAAATAAAAATACTGTTGGCAACATCGCGTGTAGTTAATTGCTTGGTTTTAGTCAATTTACGAAAGTACTCGCGGACTTTCTATCTCTGTTTTATTTACTAACTTTAGTGCTTAAAACACGCAACAAATCATACACAAACACGTTATGTGTAATAAATCACCTAAATGAAATGAATGTACTAATAACAGGAGCTACTGGTTTTTTGGGATCTCGCATAGTAGAGCATCTAGTTGATGAAAACAAAATTAATCACATCATTGCAACAGGGCGAAAATTATCTGAAATTAACAAGGTAACTAGTCCAAATGTGGAATACATTTTAGGAGATTTACAAGATAGGGATTTTACTAAAAAACTGTTCGAAAAAGGTATAGATATTGTGATAAACTGTGCAAGCTTATCATCTCCATGGGGTTCGTATAAATCATTTTTCGATTCAAACATTACAACTCAAAAAAATCTCATCCAGGAGAGTGTAAACAATTCTGTCAAACGATTTATTTACATTTCAAGCCCTAGTATCTATTTTAATTTCAAGGACTCTTTAAATACTCAAGAAAACACACCATTACCAAAGAGAATGGTTAATAATTATGCTAAAACAAAATGGATGGCTGAACGAATACTAAGCGAGTCTAACCTTCCTTATGTAATTCTTCGTCCAAGAGCTCTTATTGGAAGAGGAGATACTGTTATCATGCCTCGTTTAATCAGATCCTACTTGGAAGGAAAGCTAAAAATAATGGGATCAGGGAATAATGAAGTCGATTTGACACCTGTCTCAAATATGGTGGAAGCTGTGCGACTTTCTATTTTCACCCCAAACTACAATGAGGCTTATAATATTTCTAATGGTGAACCTGTTAATCTTTGGAATTCAATAAACTCAATCCTAAAAGATCTTGAACTTCCTGCAATTAAGAAAAAAATACCTTACCCTGTTCTTTATATGGTAGCAGTCATTATGGAATACAAGTCCCGATTGTTAAATGGAAAAGAGCCTATACTTACTCGATATTCTGTGGGTGTACTGGCAAAGTCTTTTACTTTTGACATACAAAAAGCTAAGAAAAAGTTGAATTATCATCCAAAACAAACTACCGCTCAAGCAATGGATGAATTTGTGAAATGGTATAAGGAAAATAATAATGACTAAAGTGAAATTTAATTTATTATCGGCAGGATATTGTGAGGCTAATCGTTCTCATGCGCTAAGAAAATCATCAAGCAAAACTATTAAGTTTTATGCTACTTATGCTCATATTGAACATCCCGTTTTTGGTCATATTTTATTTGACTCCGGTTATGCGAGTAGGTTTTATGAAGCCACAAAAAACTATCCTTTCAAAATTTATGCAAAAATTACCAAAGTTTTTATTGATGAAAAAGACGAAGCGAAAAATATATTGAAAAAAAAAGGTATACACCCAAGTGACATTAAGTTTATCATCATTTCCCATTTCCACGCAGATCATATAGCTGGTTTACGCGACTTCCCTAATGCAGAATTCATTTGTTCTAATGTTGCTTATCAAGACGTGAAAAATAGAAAAGGGATTTCTGCTTTGAAAAGAGGGTTTGTACCTAGTCTAATGCCTGATGATTTTGAATCAAGAACAAAATTTCTCTCATTTGATGATGCCACCAAAGAAGTAGATTATCTTGGAAAAACTATTGACCTTTTCAAGGATGAATCCATTTTAATTTGTCAGCTGGAGGGGCACGCTAAAGGACAAATTGGAGCATTGTTAAATACAGATAAAAAAACATTCCTTATATCGGATGCAGCATGGTTAAAACAAAACTACATAGACTTACATTTGCCCAACCCTATAGTTCGTCTGTTTTTTGATTCTTGGAGCAATTTTAAGACGAGTCTATACAAAGTGCATAACTATCACAAAGCTCATCCTGAAACCCAAATTATTCCATGCCATTGTGAGGAAACACTGAAAGAACTAACATACAGCAAATGAAAATTTCAAAATTATCGATATTACTTTATTTCATTAAGCTTAGATTTTCTCGGGTTTTTAGATCCAACAAAATCAGTAAATCAATGAGAAAAAACTGGATTAAAACCCTCTCTTCTTCACCATATTACTCTGATTTATTAAAAAACAATCAAAAATTCCCAACAATGCAAAAGGAATTATTCATGGAGTTCTTTGATTCAATAAATACAGTAGGAATTAAAAAAGAAGAAGCTCTGAAATTGGCTTTTGAAAGTGAAAAAACAAGAGATTTTAGCCCTTCTATTAAGAATATTAGTATAGGCCTTTCATCTGGCACTAGTGGAAACAGAGGTGTTTTTCTTACCAGCAAAGTAGAAAAGGCTATTTGGGTAGGTGCTATTTTAGATCGAGTGATAGGGTTTTCGCTAAAAAAAAGGAAAGTGGCATTTTTCTTAAGGGCAAATAATAATTTGTACCAAGCTGTAAAATCCGGATTATTATCATTTACATTTTTTGATCTTAAAACGCCTATAGAGGAGCACATAAAAAAACTAATGGATTTAAAAGCAGATATTTTGGTTGGTCAACCATCTGTATTATTAGCAATTGCAAAAAGCTATCAATTAGCAGACATAAAACCAACTTTCAATAAAATAATTTCTGTTGCAGAAGTGCTGGAAGATGATCACAAAGAATTTTTTAAGTCTATTTTCAATTGCCCAATAAATCAGGTTTACCAGTGTACAGAAGGCTTTTTAGGTTATACGTGTAAAAAGGGACAATTACATCTTAATGAAGATTTTCTTGAAATTAAAAAAAAATATTTAGACTCTAACAAGACCAGATTTCATCCTGTAATCACTGATTACTTAAGGTCTTCTCAACCGATTGTAAGATACGAACTCAATGATATTTTACACGAAGGTCCTGTTTGTAGCTGTGGTAGTAAATCCACAGTTATAAGTAAAATTGAAGGACGATCTGACGATATCTTTCGTTTTTTAAAAAACGGGGACGAAATTATCATTTATCCTGATTTTATAAGAAGAGCTGTTATTCTTGCATCTGATCAAATTCTAAATTATTCAGTTACACTAATCGACAAAAAAATTATAAGTCTATATTTAGATGTTGAGAAAACCTCTGAATTGCCTGAGATATTTAAAAGTGTTAAATTCGAAATAGAAAAATTATTATCTGAATTCGATATTGGAGACATTGACTTTATTAAAGCAAATAAGAAGCTAGACCAACTAACCAAATTTACAAGAATCAAAAATGAAAATTCAAAGAGCATTTAGCATCAAAGGGGCAGGTAAGTATTTACCTAAAACTGTTATTACTAGCAGTAAAATTGAAAGTGAATTAAACTTGCCCGAAGGGTATATCTTTAAACGGATTGGTGTAAAATCTCGTCATTCTGCTAAAGAGGAGTCTAATACTTTTATGGCTAAACAGGCATTAAACAATGCATTAAAGGATGCCAATATTAGCATTAAAGATATAGATTGTTTGATAGGCGCTTCTGCTACTTTTGATTATATAATTCCTAATAGGTCTTCTTTAATCAAAAATGCATTTGAAGAGGCTCTCGATCTCGATTTTCCTTGTATCGATATAAACACTGTTTGTACTAGCTTCATATCTGCCTTGGATTATGCTTCGTTATTATTATCTTCTGGAGATTATCAACATATTGCTATTGTAAGTTCAGAAAGTAGTTCGAACGGGCTTAATCCAAATGATTCGGAAACATATAGTCTTTTTGGTGATGGTGCAGCAGCAGTAATTATCTCTAGAACGAATCAAAAAAGTGGTTTGATTCAGTATAAATCAAAAACCTATTCAGAAGCTGCAAAATATACAATTATCGAAGGTGGGGGAAATATGAATCACACTAAAAATACGCCATATGATCCGGCAATGTATTCTTTTAAGATGCAAGGAAAGAAATTACTAAAAAATGTAAAAACTACTCTTCCCAAATTTCTATCTCAATTTTTTAAACCTCTAACTGTATCACTACAAGACGTCAATTTGATCGTGCCACATCAGGCTAGTAAATTAGGAATTCGAATGTTAATTGGTCTGAATAAAAATAACTCGGCAAATATTGTTGACCAATTGGAAAATCATGGTAATTGTATAGCGGCATCCATACCTATTGCTTTAGTATCAAGCATAGAAAATAAAACCCTTAAGGAAGGTGACACTTGTTTTCTTCTTGGAACAGCTGCTGGAATGACTATTGGTGGCTTACTTTTTAAATATTCTAAATTATGAGTTTAGTATATGCAAACGGCCTCCTTTTACTGATGGTCTTAATCGAATTGGCCATATTTCATTTTAAGTTGAAAAAGAAAATCTTTTGGCGAGAGGTTATATTCAATTTAAACTCGGGACATATATTGATGTGGGTTCTTAGGGGGATGGAAATTTCTTCTTTTCACTTTATTTCCGTTCAATGGAGCTTTCCTCTTTTGGAAGGTTGGTCTAACTCATTAATTTGGATTTTCGCATTTTTCACTTGGGATTTTTGTTTTTATTGGCTTCATAGGTTCCATCACAAATTCAGCTTTTTGTGGGCTATACATTTAGTCCATCACGAAGGCGAACATTTTAACCTGTCATTAGGTATTCGAAACTCATGGTATTCATCCTTGACTTCTTTCCCTTTTTTCATTGGTCTGGCATTGATAGGAGTTCCTGTGGAAGTTTTTATAGCAACATCTAGCATTCATTATGTAATACAGTTTTATAACCATAATGGTATTGTAAAAAATAGTGGTTGGCTCGAAAAAATAATGATCTCACCTTCACTCCATCGCGTCCATCATGGCATAAACCCTGAATATATAGATCGTAATTTCGGTGGCACCTTAGTTATTTGGGATAAAATTTTTGGTACCTACCAACAAGAATTAATTTCTGTTCCGGTTATTTGTGGAGTAAAAGATTATGTTAAAAGTTATGATATTATTTTGGCAAATAATTTGCCCTTCTTGAGGTATTTTGGTTTTAAATCTGTCAAAGTTTCTAAAAATAAAATCTTTTATAAAGTCCCTGAATATTTAATAGCATCTGGAGGAGTATTACTTTTTGGGTTATTATTATATTACATTTCCATTGAAAACACTTGGCAAGTGAATAACAAAATAGTCCTGTTTTGTATTTTATTCATTGGCACTATTGCTAATGGAGGCATTTCTGAAAATAAAAAGTGGGGTATTGTCTTTTGGTTGCTTAATTTTACTATGTTCTCCCTCTTTTTTATTTATTATGAGAACATTAACGAACCTGTTTTATTAATCCTATTGGGCTTATTATCTTTACATAGCATCATTATATTAATTAAAAGTAAAAAACACATAACAAAACCTAAACCGCATTAAACCGCAGTTTAGGCTAAACGTTGGCAACAAGCTAAAAAAACGTCAGAAATTTCAACGAAACACAGAAATATAATTAATAATTGAAACAAATAAATAATAAAACTGAACGAATACACTCATTGGATTTTTTGCGTGCGATAATGATGCTTTTAGGATTAGTTTTGCATTCTGCGTTAACCTACAACGTGACAAATCACGGAAATGCTTGGGAAATAAAAGACCCTGAATCGAATTATATTTTGACTGACTTTATTGTGCTTTTAATTCACTCATTCAGAATGCCTATTTTCTTTCTTGTTGCAGGCTTTTTTGGCTCTATGTTATTTTATGAAAGAGGTGTTATACAAATGTTCAAAAATCGGATATCGAGAATAGTTTTTCCTTTTATTGTTTTTCTATTTATACTATCACCAATAATATATTTTTCTTTCAGTTATACTATTGCTGTCTTTGAAAATCCATTCGTAAATTCTACACAATTATTTTCAAACATCTTTGTTTTTATACCTAAAGGAACTTCTCATTTGTGGTTTTTATATTATCTGATATATGTAACTTTAATTACGTCTTTACTTGGTTTGTTATTAAAAAAATCAAAAAATATAAGCAACAAAATAACTAACATCTTTAATTGGATAATTAAAAGGTCAATTACACGTATAGCATTCTTTTCAAGTTTCACATTTTTAATATTGACCTATTTGGAAACTTCAATGGTGAATGCCTCAACTTCTTTAATACCTGACTTAAATACATTTGTATTTTACTTTTTCTTTTATATCGTAGGCTGGATACTATTTAAATCAAAAGGTCTATTGAATAGTTTTATGAAATATGATTGGCAATTCGTAGCCTTTGCAGTTTTTCTAATAATTACTCAAGGCTTACTAATTCAATATTCTGGAATGGATTTAAAGCCAAATTCGAATTCTGCAATTTTGATTTCATTCAATTCGATAATAGTTTGGTTATTCATTTTTGGAATAACTGGATTATTTATTCGATATGGCAGTAAACACTCGAAAAGAATGCGCTACATTTCTGATTCTTCATATTGGGTTTATTTAATTCACTTACCATTAACCGCAATCATTCCAGCATTTATTTGGGAATTTCCACTACCAGCTTTAGTTAAATTTATAATCGTACTTTCCTTAACCACTTTAATTTGTTTTGCGACTTATCATTATTTAGTGAGGAATACTTTTATTGGAAAATTTCTAAATGGAAAAAAATATCCGAAAAAGATAAAAGAAAAGCCTGTTGCCAACACCGTGTATAATTAATGGCTGGTTCTCGGGTTCTGTCGCATTAAACTAAAAACCACTGATTTTTGTCGTTTTTGATAAAAACTGAAAAGCCTAAAGTTATGTTTATTTGTGATTTAACTTTTTGAAGTACAGGATTGCAATATGACCGTCATAAGAAAATGACTAATCACATTGCCTTCCTGCTAGGGATACCCTAGAACCCAGAACGTTTTTGAAAGAAAAATTGCTATTACGAAATTTCGTAATCAAAGAGTGAAAAAAATAACGTCTAATTGAGAGTTTGTTTTATTGTAAAATAACATCCTTTTTAAGTAAAAAAAGACTGAAACAAAACCTAAAAACTATCCATTTCAGACCATTTTAAACCAATAAAAAAGTCAATTTGTTTAACCTATGTTTAACCACTGAGTTTATCGAAGTGTCAAAGAACCATTTTATTTTCTAATCTGATACTAATGTATCAATATCTTTTAAATCAATATCAAACCCTTACTCCACCTGATGATTACGAATATTCGTAACCAAGTAGTGAGAATAATAGTAGTTTTAAATACCTTGTTTTATAAGGTTTACTCTCACTTATTCTTGTTTGTTTTCTCTTTCGCTATCGTTTCTCATATTGAGATGATGCCGTGTTGAAGAGGATGATTTCCTAATACATCAAATGTTGTTTGGATTTATCTCTCCACCCTGATTGGTTCTTATACTTCACAAAGAAAATCTTAAAATCACTTTGGTTGGGATAATCAACAAAGTATATCTTCTTATCTGATTGATTAGGATAATCTACAAAGTACCATAATCCTTTGTTTTTATCTACTTGATTTGGGTATTCTACTTTGAACACCTTTAAATCACATTGATTTTCGTATTCAACCACATATACTTTTACATCAGATTGATTTGAATACTCCACAGAATATACCTTTTGTGAATAACTTGAAAATGAAATAATGATAAGAAGGAAAGAAAAATATTTTATTTTCATATCTAATTTATTTTATATTCATAAAACCTTTTATCATCTTGTTTTCTAACTCTTTCTATTTTAACTTTTTTTCTTTCATTTATATATTTAATTATAAAACTTCGTCGGTTCTGTCGCATTAATTATTTTTTAAACGTTTTTCACTAAAATCAACCTTCCTTCAAAAAGTTAAATCGCAATTAAACAAAGCTTTAGGTTTTTCAACTTTTACCAAAAACTACAAAAATCAGTCGGTTTTA